>JAYSKW010000036.1:0-3313 GCA_043726085.1 Limnoglobus sp. | reverse complement strand
GAGTTTGAAGAACGCCTCAAAGCGGTTCTCAACGAAGTCACCTCGTCGGACGGCAAAATCATCCTGTTCATTGATGAATTGCACACCGTTGTGGGTGCCGGGAAAGCCGAAGGCGCGATGGATGCGGGCAACCTCCTCAAGCCGATGTTGGCACGCGGCGAACTGCATTGCATCGGCGCGACGACGTTGGATGAATACCGCAAGCACATCGAAAAAGACGCGGCCCTGGAACGTCGGTTTCAGCCGGTGCAGGTCGATCAGCCGAGCGTCGAGGACACGATTTCGATCCTGCGTGGGTTGAAGGAACGCTACGAAATCCACCACGGCGTCCGGATCAAGGACGGCGCCCTCGTTGCCGCTGCGGTGTTGTCGAATCGCTACATCACCGACCGCTTTTTGCCCGATAAGGCCATCGACCTGATCGACGAAGCCGCCGCGAAGCTTCGCACCGAAATTGACTCGATGCCGACTGAACTCGACGAGATTTCCCGCCGGGTGATGCAACTGGAAATTGAGCGCGAAGCGTTACGCAAAGAAACCGACGCGGCCTCGAAGGAGCGGCTGGCGAAGCTCGAAAAGGAACTGGCGAACCTGAAAGCGGACTCCGACGGCCTCAAAGGAAAGTGGCAGGCGGAGAAGGCCGCGATGCAAAAGGTCCGGACCGTCCGCGAAGAGATTGAGAATGCGAAGCAACAAATCGAACTCGCGGAACGCAACTACGATCTGAACCGCGCCGCCGAGTTGAAGTACGGCACACTGCCAGAACTCCAGAAGCAACTTGTCATCCTGGAAGACGCGCTCAACGCCAACACCGGCGGGCCACGGCTGCTTCAAGAAGAAGTCGGGGAATCGGACATCGCTTCGGTCGTCAGCCGGTGGACCGGGGTGCCGGTGATGAAGTTGCTCGAAGGCGAGAAAGAAAAACTGCTGCACCTCGAAGAGGTTCTTCACAAGCGCGTCATTGGACAAGATGAAGCCACCAAGGCGGTCAGCGAAGCGGTCATTCGCGCTCGCGCAGGTCTCAAAGACCCGAACAAACCGATCGGCAGTTTTCTGTTCCTGGGGCCAACCGGGGTCGGGAAAACCGAACTAGCCCGCGCCTTGGCCGAGTTCTTGTTCGACGATGAAAAGGCGATGATCCGCATCGACATGAGCGAGTACCAAGAGAAGCACACGGTGTCGCGGCTGCTCGGTGCTCCGCCGGGGTACATCGGCTACGACGAGGGGGGGCAATTGACCGAAGCCGTTCGCCGCCGCCCGTATTGTGTCATCCTGTTCGATGAAATCGAAAAGGCCCACACAGACGTGTTCAACGTGCTACTCCAAGTGCTGGATGACGGGCGATTGACTGATAGCCAAGGCCGCACGGTGGACTTCAAGAACACGATCGTGATTATGACCTCGAACGTCGGCAGCCAGAAAATCTTGCAGTATCGCGGGTCGAGCATTGGCGAACTTTACGAACGGATGCGCGACGAAGTGCTAAGCGAACTCCGCAAGACTTTCCGCCCGGAATTCCTGAACCGCATCGACGAGACAATCGTGTTTCATTCGCTCCGCGAAGGCGATTTGAAGCGGATCATCGACATCCAACTCGATCGCATCCGGGAGCGGTTAGTGGACCGCAAGATCCTCATCACCGTGACCGATGAAGCCAAAACGCACTTAGTCCGCAGCGGGTACGACGCCAACTACGGCGCCCGACCGCTCAAACGCACGCTACAAAAAGAGGTGGAAACCGCCCTTGCTCGTCTGATGATGAAAGGCGACGTGCGCGACGGGATGACGGTGCAGGTGGACTACGACATCGCCCATGATGGGCTAAGCTTCACGCCGGTTTAATTCGAGACCAGTCATTTGATTTGGCATGAGTTGTCGGTCGTGGTCGAGGCAGCTTGGCGACGAGGCGCGACATTCGACAGGATTAACAGGATTCATATCTGATCTTCTATCTGGTTCATCCTGTAAATCCTGTCAAAAGTCTTACCGACCCTTCCGAGCATTGTTTTAGATGCACTGTCGGGCCTCGCAAAGCCTCGACCACGACCTACAAAACTTAACACGTGGTGTCGGCCAAACGATTTGCCAGACGGCCTCTTTATTACCGGCGTTGAACAACTCGGAGCCGGCTAGCGTAATTGCATCGACGGAAACGTTTACGCGATTATTAAGCTCCACTCGATTGAGTGGCGTATTAGTTGCTAGGTCAATGATCAGGTGAAAACGTCGGCAACAGTTTCAGCGAACGCATGAAACACCTCCTGGTGCGTCTGCACTCCCCGGCACGCCCTGCCAGAACCTCAAGAAGTACGTCGAAGCACTAAGGGATGGATTTGTCGGGGGTGAAAATCGAACGTCCGGCTGTTCCGCCCGTTGGCGTGTCTATTATCTACAGTATTAACGTGATACCTGATCCTAATTGCGACTTGAACCGATGACTTCCTCGGATCACGACTTGCTGAACCAAATTGCCGACCGCGACCATGCCGCGTTTGCGGCACTGTACGATCGTTTCGCGGCGCGGGCATTCGGGTTAATTCTACGACTGTTGCGAAACCAAACGGACGCGGAGGACGTATTACAAGAGACGTTTTTACAGGTGTGGAAACAAGCGGACCGATTTGACGCATGCCGAGCGGCCCCGGACGTGTGGATTTTGTTGCTGGCCCGATCCCGCGCAATGGACCGACTTCGGAAACGAATGTCTGTGACGGTAGACCAGTTGCCGGAACTGGGGACAACAAAAGAAGATCCGGCCATCGTTGCCGAACAACACGATAACAACGCCCGGATGCGGCTAGCACTGTCGTGTTTGCCGCCGGATCAGCACGAACCGATTCATCTTGCTTTTTTTTGCGGCTTGACACATGAAGAAATTGCGGCACGATTACGTTGGCCACTTGGAACAGTAAAAACCCGCATTCGCCTCGGGATGATTCGCCTCCGCGATAGCACCACGAGTTTGAACACTCAGGAAACGATTCCGTGATTGTGAATCCGATCGAAGAATCCGTAGCTCTTTACTTGGCAGGTGCTCTGACGCCTGATGAGCGTTCCTCATTTGAGCGACAACTTCACTCCGGATGGGCGGACGGTTGCGCAACGTTGCTGGAGATGCAAGACGCAGTTCGGGCGATCCTGACGACGATTGCGCCGGTTGAACCGCCAGCATCGGTGAAAGCCACTTTGCTTGAGAAGTTGAAAGCAGCCCAAATCCCCGGCATTCGGTTTCGCTTTGTCGATGACGACGAGTTTACCCCGACCCCGTATGCCGGCGTCGCCATCCGGATTCTGAACAAGGACCGCGAACGGA
>JAYSKW010000035.1:0-3847 GCA_043726085.1 Limnoglobus sp. | reverse complement strand
CGTCGGCGGGCAGTCGAAGGCCGGTAGTATCGACGTCTTCACGAGCACTGGGCTAACGGGTAAAGGTTACACGCCGTCGGCGATCAACCTGCAATTCTTCAGCCTAACCGATGCGAACATCGGTGCGGCGATTACGGCCGCAGACCTCACCGGCGACGGCAAAGCCGATGTGGCCGCCATTACGAGTGATGGCACGGTCCTCGTGTTTCGCGGCGGTGGCGATGGCTCGTTTACCCGCATCGCGAACTTTGGTGTCGACGCCGACGCGAAAGGGGTGCAGAACGCAACGCTCGGCGGCATCGTAGCCGGAGACTTCAACGGCGACGGAACTAACGATCTCATCATCACGACGGCCGGTTCGCCGAATGCCAGCGAATACGTCGTTCTGCTGAATAACGGTACGGGTGCGACCTTCACCGAAGTGGCGAATTCGGCAAAAGCGGGCTTATCGGGTCTATTTTCCCGACCCCTCGCAGCCGATTTCGATGGCGATGGCAACCTCGACTTTGCCGCGATCGATACGCGGTTCGGTTCGGGTCGCGTCATCGTGTATTACGGCGGTGGCGGCGGCGGATTCACCACTACGCGTAGCTTCTTCACGTTCACGACGGCTTCGGGCTTAGCGATGGGAGACTTCGATAAGAACGGTAAGAAAGATCTCGTCGTCGGTTCCGGAAACAGCGTCTCACTCTTTTTGAACAATGGAGCGAGCCGTACGTTCGTATCCAAATCGAACGCGCAGACTGCGAATGCCCAGATCTCCGACGTCGCAACTGGGGATTTCAACCTCGACGGTTACGACGACATCGCGGCCACGGTGAGCGGGTTCACCAACGATGAAGTTTCCGTTTTCCTCGGATCGTCCACAGCGGCGACCACGAAGCTCGTACGGGCGCTCGGCAACCCTTACCCGACCATTACGGGAACGATTAATGGATTAGTTTCGGGTGACTTCGACAACAACGGCACTGTCGATCTCGTTGCGGGCACTGGCGGCGTGCTCGCACACCAGTACGTTCCGTTCTGGAACAACACGGGCGTTGGCGGAGAAGTCACGCTGGACGCAGATAGTACGACGGCGGAATTCGGCCAGACGATCACATTCAAGGCCCAAGCTTACACGCCCGCCAGCGGAACGCCGATCGCCACGGGTTTGTTCACCTTCTACGAAGGCAACGTCGCTATCGGCGGCGATATTCTCGACGCGAACGGCGACACGACGTTTTCCACGAACAATTTGTCGATCGGTAAGCACGACATCGTTGCCAAGTATTCCGCGGGTAACTTCACCGATAATATGTCCACTGCGTTCACAGTAACCGTGACAAAAGCATCGACGAGTGCTGTTGTGATATCATCGGTCCCGGCACCAGTTTTCGGGCAGCCCGTGAACATCATCACGACGGTAACGGGCAATCCCGGCCAAACGCCCGATGGCACCGTGTTGTTCTTCGACAACGGCAACCAAATTGGCTCGACGACGCTCGATTCGAGCGGGGTAGGGGTTCTGGCGGTTCCCGATTTCTTGCTCGGTAGCCACTCGTTGCAGGTACGCTACCTCGGTTCGGCATCGTTCTTCCAAACGATCTCGCCCGGCCTGGAACTCGTGATCGCGAAAGCGAACTCGAACACGAATCTGTCAGCCGCACCGACGACCGCGATCTTCGGCGACGGAATCACTCTTACGGCGAACGTCGCGATTGCCGCTCCCGGTGTCGGGGCACCGAGCGGTACGGTCACGTTCTTCAACGGGCCGGCCGTTGCCGGTACGGTGGCGGTCGCCAACGGCACCGCGAAGCTGGTCGTACCCGTTCTTGCCGTCGGTACCTACACCTTCGGTGCGCGGTACAACGGTAACATCGGCGTCTCCGAATCGGTCTCCGGTACCGCCACAGCGAAAATTAACCCGAACACATCGGTTTCGGGGATCACTGCCACGCCGATCACGAACGCACTCGGGACGACAGTCACGCTAAGAGGCTTCGTCGTCGACAACCAAAATCGGCCCGTAAGCATCGGCACGGTTCAGTTCCGCGGCACCGCGAACGGCGTCCCACTGACGCTACCTGCCGTTGCTCCCGTCAACGGCGTCGCTACCTTCGACGTGACCGGTTTGCCACTCGGGATCTCGACGTTCGATGCGGTGTTCAGCGGATCGACTTCGATCACGGGAAGTACGTCGTCACTCGTATCGACGACGACCGTTCGCGCCAATGCGTCGACGGCGATTTACAACACAGGCACAAGCAATTCGGCCTCGCTGGGCAAAGATATTACCTTCACGGCGGCCTTTGCATCGGCACTGAATGTGCCCAATGCGGTGTCCGGTAATGTGACGTTCAAAGACAATGGCAAAGCCCTTGCGGTCGTGCCGATCGTCGATGGCTTGGCGTCTTTCACCACGCGGCTGACACTCGGTATCCACGCGATTACGGCGGAGTATTCGGGCGACGCGGTTTATGCACCGCTCGTCATTCCTTCTAACTTCACCGTAACGAATCCCGGCGATGCGATCGCCGTCGGTGCGGGTGCAGGTGGGCGCGACATCGTTCGCCTCTACAACGGCGACGGCACCTTGCGGAAAGATCCGCTGTTCGCGTTCGGCCCCGACCATACCAGCGGAGCGCGCGTCGCCACGGGCGACGTCAACGGCGACGGGATCCCGGACCTCATCATCGGTACCGGCCCCGGTACGCAGGCTCGCGTTCGCATCCTCGATGGAACCAACGACGCCCCGCTTTTTGAATCGTTCCCATTTGAAGGCTTCACCGGTGGCGTATTCGTCTCTGTGGGCGATGTCAACGGCGATCTCCGACCCGATATCGTCATCACGCCCGATCAAGGTGGCGGTCCACGCGTGCAAGTCGTCAGCGGTGTGGGGTTCCAGAAAATCGTCGACTTCTTCGGCATCGACGATGTGAACTTCCGCGGTGGCGCACGGGCTGCGGTCGGCGATCTGAACGGCGATGGCATCGGCGACCTCGTCGTGGCGGCGGGCTTCGGCGGCGGTCCACGGGTGGCCGCGTACGACGGCCGATCGTTGCCACTCGGCACGCCGATCAAGCTCTTCAACGACTTCTTCGCCTTCGAGCAAAGCCTTCGCAACGGCGTCTACGTGGCGTCTGGCGATGTGGACGGCGATGGTTTTAGCGACATCGTCCTCGGTGGTGGCCCCGGTGGCGGCCCGCGTGTGATCGCCATCAGTGGCCGCACGCTCATCACGAACGGAGCGACATCGCAGCAACTGTTAATCGCGAACTTCTTCGCGGGCGACCCGAACAGTCGTGGCGGCGTGCCCGTCGCGGTGGCGAACCTCGATAACGACAACAAGTTCGACATCGTTACCGGTTCCGGCCCAGGTGGACGTCAAGTGAACTCGTACCTCGGCAAGATGCTGATCCCGATCGGCACGCCACCCGCCTTCGCGACCTTCGACGCCTTCGACGAAAATCTCGATTCCAGCGGCGGCGTGTTCGTGGGTTAAGAATCCAGTTGACTCAGCACGTTTAGTGGGTAATTTCTCGCTTGCGCGCAAGCGAGGAAGTGGTAAACATGCCGCCGAAACTTTGGTACCTGTGGCTGGCACACAAGCTTTGAAGTTGCGAATGGTCGAATGACGGGATGTCGCGTAACGTATTCGCATGAGAGAGACGAGTATAAACGCGAGGTTTCCGATCGCTCGGCGGTTGCTGCGTCTGGCGAAGGCATGGCGATTACGACATCAAAACCGATTCAACTTCTGGATTCACGTTATCGGCATCCCGATCACAATGTCATCGCTCGTCCTTTGGTTAATCCTTCCGTGGGAGTGGTCGATCGCCGCGTTTGCGTTGGGGTACTTCCTGCA
>JAYSKW010000034.1:0-6210 GCA_043726085.1 Limnoglobus sp. | reverse complement strand
TGAAAATCCGCCCAAGCGTGATCTCCATCGTGGACGACACGCAGCGTTGCCCCGCCATTCACAACCTCGGCAATCCGCCTCCCAGTCGGATCGTAGGCGTACTGCACAGTCTTCAGCACGATTCCGCCCGCCGAGCGCTCCTCGACTCCCACCATCCGATTGCGGTAATCCCAGGAGTATTCCGTGATGCTGCCATCCGCGATGTTCGTCTTGGTCCTGAGGTT
This sequence comes from Limnoglobus sp., assembly GCA_043726085.1. Classification (GTDB taxonomy): domain Bacteria; phylum Planctomycetota; class Planctomycetia; order Gemmatales; family Gemmataceae; genus Limnoglobus. The sequence goes on along the minus strand of JAYSKW010000034.1, from coordinate 5,986 downwards.
CCCTTCGCGGTCGTAGGTGTAGCGGAAGGTGCCGTCCGAAAGCAGTTGGTTGCCGGGGCCGGTGGTGTATGTGCCGGGCGTGAAGCCGGTGCTCGTGATCCGGTTGCCGTTCTTGTCGTAGACGAACGATTCGGCCAGCGTGCCGTCGATATCGACCCGCGTGAGTTGGTTCGTCCGGTCGTAGCCGTAGACGTAGTTCTTGCCGTGGTGCGTTTCCGACTGGAGCCGCCCCGCGACATCGTAAACGTAGTCGTAATCAACCAAGACGTTGCCCGTCGGCCCCGTGTGCGTGATCCCCTTCGTCAGGCCGTTGCGGTAGAACTCGTAGCTCGTCTGGCCGATCTTGTTCGTTCCGACGGCATCGGCGTAGCGGGTGAGGGTTTGGCGTTCGCCGTTGGCCCGGTAGTCGTAATCGACCCGCACCGCATCGACTCCGCCGCCTTGCCAGGTGCGAATGTCGAGCCGGTTGCGGTTGTCGTAGGTCGAATCGACACTGACACCGAAATTGTCGATGACGCGGATGCGGTTGCCGTTGGCGTCATAAGTATTGGTGAGCGTGAGCGGCGCGATGTTCGAGCCTGGGAATTCGGTGCGAGCAGTCTTGACCCGGTTCAAGGCATCGTAGCTGTAGATCAGCCGAGCGCTTGGATCGCTCGTTTCCATCAGGTTCCCGGCCCGATCGTAGGTGGAGGCGATCTCGCGCACGACGGTCGAGCCGTCGAACCACTTCTCCAACGTCTGCCGGTTTAGCGGGTCGTATTCAAACGTGCGGCGACGGCCGTTGCGGTCGATGGCCGCAATCTGATTTCCCGCCGCGTCGAACTCGAATTGTCGAGCATTGCCGAGCGGATCGATCTCCCGGCTGACCTGGTTGTTCTTGTTGTAAACGAAGCGCGTCACGTTGCCGACCGGATCGGTCAGGCTCGCCATGTTGCCGTTGGCGTCGTAGGTGAACAGCGTGGTGCCGCCTTCGGCATCCGTGATCTTGGTGCGGTTCCCGGCCGCATCGTATTCGTAGCGGGTGACGTTGCCGTTGGCGTCGGTGATCTTGGTCTGGTTCTGTCCGTCGTATTCGTAGGTCGTGATGTGCCCTTCGGCGTCGATGGTGCGGAGGAGTTTGCCCGCCGCGTCGTACTCGTTGCGAGTGATGTTGCCGAGTTCGTCGGTGATCTTCGTCACGAGGCCGTTGTGATACTCGATGCGGCGAATCGAGCCGTCCGGGTTCATAATGGTCATCGGGCGACCGCAAAAGCAGAAGTCCGAGAAGCGTGTCGTGTTGCCTGCGAAGTCGGTGTAGCTGGTCACGCGGCCGACTTCGTCGTAGCCGAGAACGGAAGTCGAGCCGAGCGCGTTGATGACCCGGAGCAGGTTGCCCGTTGGACTGTAGGCGTAGCTCGTCACGCGACCGAGGACATCGGTGACGGAGGCGACTTTGTCGTCGGCGGTATACGTGGTAGACGTTGTGCCGTCGGGAGTCGTGACGGAAATCAGGTTCCCACGTGAGTCGTAGCTGTTGAGCGTAACCACACCGCGAGGGTTGATCAGTTTCGTTTCTTTGTCGGGGTTCGCAGCATCGTCGTAGAAGTATTGCGTCAGCCCGCCTTCGGGATCGGTCTTCGAGAGCACGTTGCCGCGTTCGTTGTAGGTCAGCAGGGTGACGGAGCCGCGTGCATCCCGTTGTGTGCCGGTGAAGCCGGTGCTGTCGAAAGACTGATTGGCGGAGTTGCCGAGGGCATCCGTCGTCCCCGTGAGCCGTCCGGCGACATCGAACTCCGCTTTCAGAATTCGGCGATTCTTCGAGTCATAGATTTCATCCAGGAAGTGGGCCGGTGTACTCCGGTACTTCAGTGTGGTCGTGTCGTTGACTTGATTCGTCACGGCGACAAGGTTGCCTTCCGCATCGTAGCGGTATTTTACCGTCGCCCCATCCGGCGCGGTGATCGTCGTGATGCGACCAAGGCTATCGCGGGTGAACGTGACTTCCTGGCCGCCCGAGTGGCGAATGCCGTCGCGGGTAAACGTGACCGTGTTGCCGTTACGGTCGGTGATCTTCTGCAGACCGGCCGATTGGCTGTAGAAGTACGTCAATCCTTCAGGAGTAACGAGTCGGTAATCGTTCGGGTTGTAGCCGCCGAACGCACCGAGAATGCCGCCGACGGCGTAAGTGCCGTCGGATTCGAGTCGATCCTTCACGCCGGGATCGGCTTTGTAGCCGGGCGTACCCGTGGTGCCGAAGAAACTCCCTTGCAGGTTTGTCGGCTGGAAGGTGAAGCCCACACGCGAACCGTCGGGCTTCGTCAGGTAGACGCGGGTGCGATTCGGCACGAAGGAGTTGCCATCCGGAACCGTTTCCCGAATGTCCGCATCGGCACCGAGGAGGTTCCAGCCGTAGCCGAAGTCGCCTTCGCTCGACGCGTTGCGGGTGTTGTAGCCACGGCTCACTTGCACCGGGATACCGTTGAGCGGAATCGATAAATCGGTGAAGGCGAGCTTGAATTCGCCGAGCTTCGCTTCGCCGGTGACGTTCAAATACAGGCCGCGAAGCGTGCCGCGACCGTTGGTGTCGAAGGCCGAGATCAGTACGACGTAGCCGTTGTTCTCCAAGATCGTCGGATCAATCGTCGCCAGTTTACCGTTAGTAACTTCACTGTTGCCCGAGGCGATCACCTTCCAGGCGGGGTCGGCGGCGTTGAGGTTTGCCGTGTCCACCGTGTCCGCGAGTGCAAGGAGCACTTTCCACGATTCGAGTTGATTGGCCGGATCGTCAATCGTGCCGTAGAGATCGGCGAGGTACGAAATCGTCGCCGAGCCGGTGCTGATGTCGAGGTCGGTACTGCCGCCGCGTTTGAGTTGCACGAGGCGCGTAATGGTCACATCGGGGCCGACGGTGTCCGATGGGTCGATCACCCGCAGGTTGGCCGTGGCTTGTCCGATGTTCCCGGCGGGATCGCTTGCGGTGGCTGTGAAGGTCACCAGTTGCGGCGTGGCGTAAGTAATCGTCGCGCGGCCCGAAGCATCAAGTGTAACTGGTTGGCCGTTCGCCATCAGAGCGATGACGGAAACGGCAACGTTGTCCGTCGCCTGCACCCAGATCGTCACCGATTCACCGATGTCGAGCACGTTCGTGGTTTGAACGATGTTGACACGTGGTGCGACCGCATCGGGCGTCACAGCGACTTGGAAACTTCGGGAGGCGGAGGCACCGGCCTCATCGGTAACGACCACCGTGATGGATTCCGTGCGAACGGTGTAGTCCGTCGGCTTCCAAGTGATGAAGCCGCGTTGATCGATACTCATTCCGGCAGGCGGCGATTCGAGCCGATAGGTCAGCGTGTCGAAGTCCGCATCCGTGGCCCGGATCGATGTTCGGAAGGTACCGCCGGCCGTCACCGTACCGTCGTTGATGGCACTGATCACCGGAACCGCGTTCGCTTTTGATTCCACGACGAACGCCTGCATCGCACGGGCTCCGCGAGCATCGATGGCGGCGACTTGAACCGTGAAAAGTCCCGCTTGCGTCGGCAGCCACGAGATACGGCCCATAGCCTGGTCGATGGAGAATGTGGAATCGGTGTTGGTCAACTCATACCGAATCGCATCTCCGTCGGGATCGGATGCCGTCACGAGGTACTCGTAAGGCTGGCCGGGTGTCGCGCGGCTTCGGGGCGTCGAGGTGATTACCGGCGCGCGGTTCGGCGTTTCCGTACTGACGACGATTCTAAATGTTTGAGTCGAACTCTTCACACCGTCGCTGACGCGGACAACCACGTCTTGCGGGCCAGCTTGAGCGGTCGCGGGAATCCAGCGAATCAGTCCGGTTCCCCTAGCAATGGTCATGCCGATCGGTGCGGAATCAAACGAGAAGGTGAGGTCGTCGTTTTCGGGATCGATGCCGCGAACGGCGTAGAAGTAGGGATCGTTGATGTAGGCAATCGTCGGCGGAGTCGAGGTGATCGACGGCCCCTGATTGATGCAACTCACGTTGACGCTGAACGACTGTCTGCCGGTTGCAAGCAATGAGTCGACGGCTTCGACTACGAAGGACGCGGAGCCGGTTTGATCCTCAGTCGGCGACCAGCGCAGCGTTCCCGTTTCGGCATCGAGCGACACACCACGTGGGGCCGAGATCAATCGCCAACGAACGTGATCGCCGTCGGCATCAGTCGCGGCGAGGTCGTAAGCGAAGAGAATTCCCACTGTAGCCGTGGCCGGCGGATTCGAGACTACTTGTGGTGCGTGATTGACTTCTTGAGCAAGCAGTTTCAACGTGACTTGCTTAACGGCAACGCCGCCGCGACCATCCGAGACTTCCACCTCAAACGGTGTCGCATTTGGCGTGGCCCAGGTGAAGAGTCCCGTTGAGGGTTCGAGCATCGCACCCGAAAGAGGATTCACAAGTCGATAGATCAACGGATCGCCGTCTGAATCGACCGCTCGGAATTGATCCATAAACGGCAATCCAGACCAGGTGGCGGTTCGGAAATCACCGACGAACACCGGGTTGTGATTCGCTGCGGTTGCCGCGACGCTCAGTGTCACTTGCTGGATCGTTTGCCCGCCGTGGTTGTCCTTGACCACGATTGCAAAGGAACGATTACCCACCTGATCGGCCGTCGGCGTCCACGTGAGGAGACCGCCGTCACTGATTGCCACACCGGCGGTTGCGACTTGCAACGAGTACGTGAGCGGATCGTTTTCGGCATCCTGCGCCTGGACGAAGTAGAGGTACGGATGACCCACGACCGCCGGGCCATTCGGTGGCTTGGAGGTAATGACTGAGGCCGTATTCGGAGCCAGTACCGAAAGGAGGTACGATTGTATCGTGATGTTGCCCGCCGAATCCGTTGCCCGCAGAACGACGGTATGATCGCCGATTTCTGAGGTGTTCGGTCGCCACGCGATGACGCCCAGCGTCGGGTGAACGCTCATCCCATCGGGAGCCGAGACGAGGTCGAACGTGATGGTATCGCCATCGGGATCAATCATCGGAATTGTGAACCGGTAGATGGTTCCCGCTTCGGTCGTTTGGTTTCCAATCGCGAGATACGAACGAGGAGCGTAGTTGACCGCGTCGGTATCGATTCCCGCCCGAAACCGGTTGTTGGATTCGTCGAATTCGGCAACGGCATTCAGCGGATCAACGAAAATCCACAAGTCGTTCACGAGTCCGACAAAATCGATGGAGACGACTTCGCTCTCGTTCTTCTTCAACCGCGTTGTCGTGATCGTACTACCAACCAACACGCCGCCTTTGGTCGGATCGCCATCGTAGAACGATACTTTTGCTCCCGCAGCAATCGGTGCCGTGGCGGCGTTTTTAATCGTCGCCGTAAAAGTCGTGCCGTTGGAACCCGTTCCTTGCGAGGCCGAAATCAGGTAGTGGCGTATTAGTGCGTTGATGCCACTTCGACGCCGACGTTCTGACGGTTTGCCGAGGCTTTTGCATCTCGCTCCGCCTTCGCCTCGGCCCGGAACATTTCGACTTGCTCGTAAAACACCCGGTCGTCTTCGGCCTTTTTTGCCCGTATTGCAGCGCGCCATTGCAACCGGCGGACGACTTCGTAGTTTGGCAGCACAAGGGCCAAAACCAAAACTAACAAAAGAACCTCAACCATGAGCGATCCCCTAGAGAACAAGGCTGAAATCAAAGCATACGTCAAGATCGACAGCGACACAGACTTCGTGGCTACGTTCGTTTTCCTGCCCCACATCGGCGACGAAATCGTCCTGCGAGATACCGAGAAAACCTACGCCAAAGTCACCCGCGTCGTCCACAATCTCAGCCCACTTCCAACGCTTCCAGTCGGCGGTTACACAGCATCAATGATCCAAGTATTCTGTGAACGTATTACAAAGTAATACATCAACGCACTACTACATCACTACCTGTTCTTCGATTAGTCGAACGGAATGGTCTTGTCCGAAGCGAGAAACACCGATGTCGGTAGGAAGGCGTCCTGGCTGTCTTGTCCTTTGACGATGTAGT
>JAYSKW010000033.1:0-2336 GCA_043726085.1 Limnoglobus sp. | reverse complement strand
GAGGCGGCGTTTTAGATCAACCGATGGATACGAAGTAGTCGCGTCCCAGGGGTACGACGAAGCGTCTAACCCTGGGCTAAAAGATAGAACCCCGTTGGGTGAATACATATAGAATTCTTAACCCAACGGGGTTGCATCGGATAGCCCAGGGTTAGACGTCTTACGTCGTACCCCTGGGCGGCCATGCCCAGAAATCTCTTCGCTATCGCCGCGAAAATGAGTACCATCTGTTGAACTGTCCGCGTTGTTCCCTGGAGTTACACACATGCATCGGTATTCTGGCTGGCTCGTCGCGATTGCGTTTCTTGCGGTCGGCGTGAGTTCCCGAGTTTCGGCACAAGATGGCTATGTGCCGTTGTTTAACGGGAAGGATCTGACGGGTTGGGTGAACGTCAATTGCGGTCCGAAGACGTTTGCGGTGAAGGGTGATGAGATCGTCACCACCGGCACGCCGACGGGATTTCTGAGTACGGACAAGCAGTACGAAAACTTCATCATGGAAGTAGAATGGATGCACGTCGAGAAGATCAAAATGGCGAACTCTGGCATCTTCGTATGGGGCGACCCGCTGCCTGCCATCGGCTCGCAGTACACGCGCGGGATCGAAGTACAGGTGTTGCTCAACTACAAGCCCGCCGACGGTTGGGCGACGAGCCAGGGCGATATTTTCAGCATCTGGGGTGCGAAATGTATCCCAGATCGGCCACACCCGAAGGGGCTGGAGCGCTGCCTGCCGAGCGAGGATCGCACCAAGGGAGCGGGCGAGTGGAACCATTACAAGATCATCGCACAAGACGGCGTCATCAAGCTGCACGTGAACGGCAAGGAAGTCTCCGGCGTTCGCGAATGCAACCCGCGTAAGGGTTACTTGGCACTCGAAAGCGAAGGCGTCGAGTGTCACTTCCGCAACATCAAGATCAAGGAAATGCCGAGCACGAAGCCGACCAAAGAGCAAACCGCAACCGTTGCTATCGGGCACAAGAGCCTGTTCGACGGGCAGACGATGCACGGCTGGACGGCCGAGAACGAGAGTTGGAAAGCGGGCGGCTCGCTTCGTTCCAACGGCAAAGGCGACCTCGTTCTCGATCGCAAGGTCACGAGCGGCGAGTTGATCTTCGACTGGAAAATGCCTGCGAAGACGAAGTCCGAACTCGCCGTTCAGTTAGGCACGAATGACAAGTACACGTACAAATCGCCGGGCAGTGAATCTGCCGGAAAATGGACGCGCGTGACGATGAACTTCGGAAAAGATGGCGTCTCGCAGAGCATTAACGGTCAACCATCGATCAAGTCCGGGCACGTCCCCGATGAAGGTCCGATCACGTTCAAGGCCGCCGAAGGCCTGGAACTGATGAACCTGTTTTACTTGCCGACGAAGTAAACTTTTTCTGCGAGGGCGCAAGTTCGCGAAATCGGGGCATTTGTCGGGTATCCGCGTTGTGCAGCGCGACACTCGTAACGGTGTTCCGATGGTTCCCTTTACACGAACGGTCACTTTGCTGGCCGTCATTGCGATGATGGCTCTCGCACCGATCGCGATGGCGGGCTGGATAACCGTTAAAAACGACACGACCGGCACGGTGACCGTTCAAGAAACGGTCGTCGTCAATGGCGTCGTTCGCAAATGCAAGCCGATCAAACTCGCTGCGGGCGAGACACTTCGCGAGTTTCAACCCAAAGCCGGTACGAAAATGATCGTCGTGGTGGAATCGGGTCTGTTCGGGAAAACGCTATTCACCGGAGACCTGAAATGGGCCGACGGCGACAGTGCGTTCGCGATCGCGAAAGACGGCGATAAAGTGCAAGTCGCTGCCGTCGTCGATGCACCGAAAGTCGGCGGCACCGCACGTGCGCAATCGCCGGAAATCGCGAAAGCCAAACCGCCGAAATAACTCTTTCCGCGGCTGCAAAATCTGCTTCCCTCGCACTTCGACTTCGATTACACTTCTACTACTCCCCGCCCGCCTTGCCGATTCTCATTCGACTTCACGCGAGTTTTCTATGCGATCGATCACCTTAATCGGGCTGCTGTTTCTCTGTTGTCGCGCCGGTTCGGCGGAGCCGGATTTCGCGAAGGAGTTGCCGCGAATTCCGCCGACGGAAGCGAAGGATGCGCACCGGACACTCGCGCTGAAGCCGGGGTATCGCGTGCAGCAGGTGGCGGCCGAACCGTTGCTGGCCAGCCCCGTGGCGATGGCTTGGGACGAGAATTCGCGGTTGTTCGTGGTCGAGATGCGCGGCTACAGCGAGAACCGCAACGAGAACCTGTCGCGAATCAACTTGCTCGAAAGCACCAAAGGCGATGGCATTTACGACAAGTCGACGATCTTCGCGGA
>JAYSKW010000032.1:0-1000 GCA_043726085.1 Limnoglobus sp. | reverse complement strand
CTCGGGCCGATCGGCACGGGGACGATCGCGCTCAGCGGTTTGACCGCTTCGGATGCGATCGCGGCTTCCTCACCGGCTGGCGAATATGCCGTCGGTAGCGAAACGGGTGCGGCCACGGTTCGCGTTTACAATTCGGACAATTCGGTAAAGTTCCAAGCCACGCCGTTCGGCACCTTCACCGGTGGCGTGCGCGTCGCGGTCGGCGACTTCAACGGCGACGGTATCAACGATGTCGCCGTCGGCACCGGCCCCGGCATGATCACCGATGTGCGCATTCTCGATGGCGTGACGCAAGCCGAACTCTTCCGCGTGCAGCCGTTCGAAGCGGCATTCACCGGCGGCGTGTACATCTCATCGGGAGACGTCAACGGCGACGGCGCTCCCGAACTTCTCGTCACGCCCGATCAAGGCGGCGGCCCCCGCGTCCGGGTCTTCAACGGCGTCGGTTTCGCGGTACTCGCGGACTTCTTCGGTATCAACGACGTGAACTTCCGCGGGGGTGCTCGCTCGGCCGTCGGCGATGTCAACGGCGATGGCATCGGCGATGTGATTGTGGCGGCTGGGTTCGGTGGCGGACCTCGAGTGGCCACCTACGACGGCAAGACGATCGCGACCAGCACGCCGACAACGCTGTTCAACGATTTCTTCGCGTTCGAGCAAACGCTGCGTAACGGCGTGTTCATCTCGGCGGGCGATATCAACGGCGACGGCAAGGCGGACATCATCGCAGGTGGCGGCCCCGGTGGCGGCCCTCGCGTGCTTGCGCTGTCCGGTGCGGACCTCGTCGCATCGAACACGCAAACGACCGTGGCGAACTTCTTCGCGGGCGACCCCGCCAGCCGCGGCGGCGTTCGCGTTGTGGCTAAGAACCTCGACGGCGATGCGAAGTCTGACCTGATCGTCGGTTCCGGTACCGGCAACGGTAGCCGCGTCCGCGGTTACCTCGGCACGAACCTAATCAACCCCACCCCCGCCGAGTTGTTCGCCATCGACACGATCG
>JAYSKW010000031.1:0-8150 GCA_043726085.1 Limnoglobus sp. | reverse complement strand
AGCTCACAGGGTTTGCAACTCGTACCGGCGAATCGTGGGGACAGCGAACGGATTGGTCAATTTATGTTCCGTGCTGAAGTGTCCGATGTCTCGACGTTGCAAGACAAAGGTTCGCCGTGGGATAATCAGTATCAAATGACGGTCGATTTCGCGGCGGCGGGCTTCGGTGGCATTGAAGTCGATGCGGATAATAAACCGGTCAAGCCAATCGACATGATGAACTTCAGCGATCCTTTCACAACGGCGGTTCGCTATTGGGGGACGAAGCCCGGCGAGCCGAAAGTGAAGCGTACGGATGAACTCGCCGTCGCGTTTGTCACGCAACAACTGACAGAGGCAGGCCGCATCAACGTGACCGGTGTCAAGAAGTTGGGTGGCAACAAATTCCAGGTCACAGCCGATGGAGTCACCAACCGCGTGGCGTGGCCACACACACCCAGCTTATTCTTCGGCGCGTGGACCATGAAGTTTCTCGAAGGTCCACTCGGCGGGATTGTCTACATCATCGAAAACGGCATCGTGAATACAATCGGCGCATGGCTCGTCATGCTGATGGGCGTCGTCGTTACTGCGGGATTCGTGCCGAACATGCTCCGAAAAGGCGCGATCGATTTGATGTTGACCAAGCCGATGTCGCGAATCAGCATTTTGCTGTTCAAGTATCTCGGCGGCCTGATGTTCGTGTTTTTACTCACTTCCATTGCCGTCGGCGGCGTGTGGGTCGCGCTAGGCGTCCGCACCGGAGTTTGGTCGCCGGGAATCCTCTACTGCATCTTGGGCATCACGATTTATTTCGCGATTCTTTACGCAGTTTCGACGCTTTTCGGCGTACTCACGCGAAATGCGATCGTGTGTATTCTGGTGACTGTCGCATTCTGGTTCACCGTCTGGCTGATCGGTTTCCTCTATCAAACATTCACGACGATCAACAACCTCGATATTTCCAGCGAAGTCAAGAATGCGCGAGCGATGCAGGTGGAGAAATCGAAAAATAAGACTGCGAAGCCCGAAACGGACGCGCCGAAAACAGAAGATGCTCCCGACCCCGTTGAAGATTTGCGAATTCCGTCAGCGGTGGTCAACACGTTCGGCATACTCAATCGGGTGACCCCACGAACGAAAGACCTCGACGCGTTAACGCAGCGTCTCGTGGGCAAGGATTTGCTCTCCGCAGCCGAAATTCGCCAGTCGGGTAAACGTCTCAATCAAGTGCAGTGGGGAGAGGTGTTAGCCGTGTCGGGTGCGTATCTCGTGTTGCTGCTTGGATTCGCCAGCTTGCGTTTCGTCACGAGAAGCTATTAAGCAACGTAATTTCAGCCACCACCACCGGTTTAATCAAACCGGCGGCGGAGAGGCCGTTGAGGACGAACTGCACCGCGATGCCCGCGAGCACCAGCCCGAGGATGCGGCCGAGGACGTGAATGCCCGTCGTGCCCAGTCTGCGTTGGATCGGGTCGGCTAACCGAAACGTGATGTAACTCACCAGCCCGGTGAGTGCAATCGCGCCGAAAACGACCGATACCCGTGCGATATCGTCGGCTTGCGACATCAGCACCGTGACCGTGGACAGTGCCGCGGGGCCGGCTAGGAACGGGATCGCGAGTGGCGTGATGGCGACATCGGATGCGGGGTGGGCATCCTTCATTTCTTCGGATTTTTCTTCCTTGTGATCGGCACGAATCATATCGAGTGCGACGACGAACAAAATCAGCCCGCCCGCGATCTGGAACGCGGGGAGTGTCAGCCCGAGGTGGCGAAACAGGATGTTGCCGATGGCGGCGAAGCCCATCAGCGTGAGCGTGGCCGTGATGCAGGCGATGAGTGCGGTTTTCTTGCGTCGTTGTGGCGTGTAGTTGGCAGTGAGCGCCATGAATGCCGGGACGGTCCCCGGCGGATCGACGAGGAAGAGAATCGATATAAACGCGGTTGTCGCAAAGTCGAGCATAGCGGATGTTGTATGCCTTGCTGCTACTTTTGCCGTACGGCGGGGATTGCAATCAGCGTGCCGTTACGCAGGCTTGTGAGTTGCGTTTGCGTGGCTTCGGACTTTGGCCCCGTCGGTTCGAGCTTCAATGCGAGTTCGAGGCACTTTGCGGCTTCCTCGCGGTTGCCATTCGCTGCCCACGAATTCGCGAGTGTGCGTTGAATTGCGGCGGCCTGTTCGTTCGCTTGCCGTCCGGCCACGGCGAGTTTCGTGGTGTCGGCACGAATCGAGTCCGCGAGTTTCGCGGCTTCGGCGGCTTCCAGTGTGTGCGAGAGAAGATCGCAGATTTCGAGCGCATCGGCGTAGGCACCGGCTCGCGTCAACTCCTTTGCCATTGCCAGAAGCGATGTAGCCTTCGATGTGAGAATCGAACGATCGACGATCCCCGCGCCCATCGCGATCAGTTGCGTTTCGGCCTTGGCGGCGGCTCCGGTACCGGCGAAGTTTTGTGCGACCTCTGCGAATGTGGTTTTTGCCTCGTTCGGGAATCCCGCTCGGACTTGCTGGTTCGCCTTCGCGAGTCGTTCGGTTGCGTTGCGTTCGATGTCGTCGAGAATTGCTTTTGCCAGTTGCTCGTTCGGTTTGCCCTTCGCGACAAGTGCGATTTGCGTTGCAGTGGCGAACGCTTTGGCATACTGGCCGCTCTTGCTGTTCGCGGTGGCGTCTTCGAGATCCTTCTCGATTTTCTTGTCGGCGATTACGATCGACGTCGTCTGTTTGAGTTGATCGCGGAACGATTCCGCAGCGACGTAACCGTTGATGATCGAGTGAATCGTGCCGTCCGGCCCAGCGAGTACCGTCGTCGGGTAGACCTGGATTTTCAGGGCTTTCACGAGGGCTTGATCGCGGTTGCCGTCGATCTTGAGCGGGATGTATTGTGCCGTCATCGCGTTTTGCACGGCGGCGTCGCGCAATGTCGTCGCTTCCATTTTGCGGCAATACAGGCAGTCGTCGCTACCGATTTGCATGAGTAGCGGCAGACCCGTTTCGAGCGACTCCTTCCGTGCGGCCGCGTAGTCCGTCCGCCAACGAAAGCTCGGCTCGGCGGCCTTCCCGATATTGGTGAACACGACGATTATCAGCCATGCGAACGACACTTTGAGATGCATAAGCGACCCCTCGACTCAACTTTAGGCGATTGCCGAACAGACTGGATCAAGAAACGCCGGCCGCGCGATCAGGCTCGCGGGTGGGCGTTTTGGTAGCTCGTTTGCAGCCGTTGCGTACTCACGTGGGTGTACACCTGCGTGGTCACGAGGCTCTTGTGGCCGAGGAGTTCTTGGACTCCGCGAATGTCGGCCCCAGCATCGAGCATATGGGTCGCGAAACTGTGCCGGAGCGTGTGCGGGCTGGTTCGCGGGTCGAGGCCCGCTTGCTGGAGATATTTCTGTAAAAAGCGGCCAATACTCCGCGTCGTCAGCCGCCCGCCGGTCGCGTTCAAAAACAACGCAGGGTCGGGCAAATTCAGTGTGGTTTGCAACGAATTTCGGTCGGCAAACCAGGTTTCCATCGCCGTTTTCGCTTCGTCGCCGAGGAGCGCGAGACGCTCTTTTTTTCCTTTGCCGCGAATCAGTAAGACACCGTCGGCACGGTCGACGTCTTCGAAGTTCAAGCCGACGAGTTCGCTGACGCGAATGCCCGAGGAATACAGCGTTTCGAGCATCGCCTGGTCGCGGCGACCGAACATATCTTCGCCAGATGGGGCTGCTAACAGTTTGCGAATATCGGCCAGTGTCAGGAAGTGTGGCAGATTGCGATCGAGTCGTGGGCCGCGCAATGTCTCTGCGGGGTTCGACTTCATGACGCCTTGCCGGCAAAGATATTTTCCGAAGGATCGCGTCGCTGCGAGACGCCGGGCGATCGTCGATTTCGCGTAGCCTTGTTGGTGCAACCAACTGAGTAACGCACGGAGATTCCGCACGCTCCAGTCGGTCGGTTCCACGTTCCCTTTTTGCAGGTGATCGCGTAGGAAACCGAGTGCCTGTACGAGATCCTCCCGGTACGATTTGACCGTTTGCGAGGAGGCGTTTCTTTCCAGGCTGAGGTGCGTCAGGAACTCCGCCAGCCCTTGTTCGAGGGTCGCCATCAGGTATCCGGGAAGGTCGGGCGTATTGCCCGTGGATGTTAAAGCCGCGACGGCTGTTCGTCGGGTTCCTTCCCTTGCTGGCGTGCTCGTTCGGTGAGTACCGCGGCATCGAACCAGCTGATCGGAATCCGCGGGTCGGCCGCCGCATTCCGAATGACATCGATCAGTGCATCCCGGCTGTCATCATCGTAGACGTAGATAAAGCGTTCCGTTCCCTTGAAAAGCGCCAAGACGTTCAACTCTTGGGTCACGGGTCGGCTCCCTTGCGTTTCGATTGATATGCCGGGGCACACCACATGTTCGTCCTTGACGATACATCATCGTCACGTCGGCGGTGTGGGCATCATTCGTTCCAAATGGAAAAGCGGCGGGTTCTGCGATAGCTGCACGTACGCCGCGTAGAACGCAAAATTTCTCTCCAAATTGCCCGGATTCCACGATCCGTACAGCAAGACCTTGCCTGATCGTCCCCGTTTTCCGTACACAGTGTGAAATATCTGCGGATGGCATTCTGAATTCGTCGATACTTTTGAACCTCTCTTCCACCGGAGTATGGACCAATGGCCTTGAACGACTCGGGATACGGAAATGCAGAAGCGAAGGGGCGGAATAATGAAGTCCTTTTCTGGGCGAGTTTCTTCACACTGATCGCGGCCGGGATCGGGTTTTCCGTCCGCGGCTTCATCCTGAAGGACTGGGGCAATCAGTTCGGCTTTACGCAGAGCGAACTCGGCGGCATCACCGGTGGCGGCCTCGTTGGCTTTGGGGTCGCGATCATTTTCTTTAGCTTCCTGGCCGACCGGTTCGGTTACGGCAAGTTGATGCTCATCGCGTTCCTACTCCACGTCTCTTCCGCCGTCGTGACGTTTGCAGCCGCTCCGATATACGGCATGTACGGCAAGGAAGGCGCGTACTGGTGCCTCTACGCGGGAATGTGGTTATTCGCGCTCGGCAACGGCACCTGCGAAGCTGTGATCAACCCGCTGACGGCAACGTTGTTCCCCAAAGAAAAGACGAAGTGGTTGAACATCCTCCATGCCGGTTGGCCGGGTGGGTTAATACTCGGTGCGATTATCGGCCTCGGGTTCGGCCAGATCGACACGCCGATCCGCTGGGAATTCAAACTCGGCATCTTCCTCTTACCCGTACTCATCTACGGTGTGCTCATGTTCAATCGGGTGTTCCCAGACTCCGAAGCGACCGCGTCGGGCGTCTCGACCGGGACGATGCTCGTGTCGCTCATCTCACCGATCCTGTTCTTCCTGTTCCTCATGCATGCACTCGTCGGCTATGTGGAACTCGGCACCGATAGCTGGATCACGAACATCAGCGAGCGTGTATTAAAAGACGGGACGACCGCGCTCCTTGCGTTCGTCTGGACGAACCTCTTGATGTTCATCCTGCGGTTCTTTGCAGGCCCGATCGTTCACAAAATCAACCCCGTTGGGTTGCTGTTTATCAGCGCCGTATTGGGCACGATCGGCCTGTATCTGCTGGGCCAATCGTCAACGAACACCGTCCTCTTGTACTTCGGTGCGGTGACCATTTACGGCATCGGCAAGACGTTCTACTGGCCGACGCTCCTCGGCGTGATCTCCGAACGCTTCCCGAAAGCGGGTGCGTTGGCGTTGGGTATCAGTGGTGGTATCGGCATGATCTCGGCCGGGATGCTCGGCGGGCCTGGCATCGGTTACAAACAAGATTACGCGGCTGTGGACAATCTGAAATCGACCTCGGCAGCAACGTATGACCGCTACAAATCGGTCGACGCGAACGGCTTCCCGATCGTCAGCCAGTTCCTGCCGGACCTCGCGCCGAAAATTGCGGGCCTCGACAACCAGAAGCTGAAAGTGTTCAAAGATCACCAAGGTAACCAGGAGAAGATCAAGGCTGCGGAAGATACGAAGAAAGAGATTCCCAAAGATCTCAAGACGACTCTCGACGCCGACGTGGAGACGATGAAGAAAGAGAAGGCCGAAGGGAAGCCCGTTGGTGCCGAGTTAGAAAAATCGCTTACGGACCTTTCCAGTTGGTGGGCCACGCAAGGAAAGCCGAACTTCGCTACAGACCAGAAGCCGCTCAATGATGCCGTCGATTATGGCGACCGCAAAGCGCTGCTCTGGACTTCCGCAGTTCCTGCAGCACTGGCAGTCGGCTTCCTACTGTTGCTGATGTACTTCGCAGTAACCGGTGGTTACAAGCAAGTCCACCTCGATGCTCACGGGAACACAAACCACTAGGTTCCCTCGCACTAAATTATCCTCGGGTCGGCCTGTGCTGGCCCGAGGATATATAATTTCACCCTATGAAGTCTCGCTCACTCGTCGTGCTCGGTTGCGGTACCTCGGTTGGGGTGCCGATGCTCGGTTGTTCGTGCGCCGTTTGCACATCCACGAATCCACGCAATTCGCGAACGCGAAGCTCGGTCGTCTTCCAATTGCCTGCGGGGAATTTGCTGATCGACACGACGCCGGAGTTGCGGATGCAGCTTCTGCGCGAGAAGGTTCCGCTCGTTCATGCGGTGTTATACACGCACTATCACGTCGATCACCTGTATGGCCTCGACGATGTTCGCGTGTTCCCGAAGGCACTCGGTCGGGCGCTGCCGATCTATTGCAACGAAGGCGTCGAACAGGTCATCCGTACGGTTTTCAGCTATGCGTTTCAGCCGGGTAGCGACGACCTGCCGCCGGGGTTTCTGCCGAAGTTGGAGTTCGTCCGCATCGAAGACAAGCCGTTCGAGGTTCTCGGCGAAATCGTGATTCCGATTCCGCTGATTCACTCGCGATTCCACGTGCTCGGTTTCCGCATTGGCAACATCGCGTACTGTACCGACGTCAGCCAGATTCCCGATACGAGTTGGCCGCTTTTAGAGTCCCTCGACGTGCTGATTTTGGATGCGTTACGGCCAGGCCATTCTCACCCTTCGCACTTCTGCTTGAGGCAAGCGTTGGAAGTCGTCGAGCGACTTCAGCCGAAAAAAACGTATCTCACGCACATGTCGCACGAGATGGATTACGACACACTCCCCGCTACACTTCCACCCGGCGTTGAATTGGCGTACGATGGGCTACGAATCGAATTTTAGTTGTTTTTTGAGTTTTTTGAGTAAGAGGCTGTTCGATGAAATCGGTCCCACCGGACGTTTCGCACCACCTGAAACATCACCGCCAAGAACACGTGCTGTTCGGTTGGGATGCCCTTTCCGAGTGCGAACGTACGCAGCTGATCGGCGATATCGCGGGGATCGATCTCGGCGAACTCGATACGCTGTTTCGCCGCCGCAACGAACCGCATGCCGTGCTGCCGCCGCGCGACCGTATCGCGCCGTTGGCGGTCGAACCGTGGTCGGAAATTTCATCGGCGACGATCGCGATTGGCGAAGCGGCGATCCGTGCGGGCGAAGTCGCGGTGTTGCTCGTTGCAGGCGGGCAGGGCAGTCGGCTCGGGTCGGACAAGCCGAAAGGCATCTACCCCGTCGGCCCCGTTTCCGGCGCGAGCTTGTTCCAAATCCACGCCGAAAAAGTGTTGGCTCTCCGGCGAAACTACGCCGCCCGCGTGCCGTTCCTCGTGATGACGAGCCATGCCACGCACGCCGATACCGAAGCGTACTTCGAGGCCAACGACTACTTCGGCTTGCCATCGGACGATGTGCATTTTTTCCAGCAAGGCACGATGCCCGCACTCGACTTGCAAACGGGTAAGCTGTTGCTCGAAAAGCCGGGCCAGCTTTTCCTCAGTCCGAACGGCCACGGCGGTTCGCTTACGGCACTCGCCGATAGCGGCATCCTCGCGAAGCTCAAAGACACCGGCGTGCGGCACGTTTTCTACTTCCAGGTCGATAACCCACTCACGAGAATTGCCGACCCCGCATTCGTCGGGCGTCACATCGAAGTCGAATCGGAAGCGTCGTCGAAGGTCGTCTTCAAGGAACAACCCGAGGAAAAAGTCGGGATGCTCAGCCAGATCGATGGCCGTTGTGGCATCATCGAGTATTCCGATCTGCCCGCCGAAATGGCGAACGAACGCACGGCCACCGGCGAACTGATGTTCCGTGCGGGCAGCCCCGCGATCCATTTG
>JAYSKW010000030.1:0-1717 GCA_043726085.1 Limnoglobus sp. | reverse complement strand
GATTCACTAAATGTCGAATTTCTAGGGAAAAAAGCCATAAAAATAGCGCAACTTCAAAACTTGCGCGTCGGGCTAACAAAAACGTATCGATCACCCCGCACGAAGTATAAACAAAGCGTAAAGGCGTAAGAACCTCAAATCGGTTCGAGGTGGTGCCGAACGACGTCGCGCAACTCGCCGGCCAGAAACACCGAACCGGCGATGCAAATCAGGTCGTCGGCAGCGGCTTCGGCGAGGGTGGCTTCCCATGCGGCGGTTGCATTTTGATACACGGGCGGCCGCATTTCTGGCGCGATCCTTGCCAGCACTTCGACGAGTTTCTCCGGTTGCACGCAGCGCGGGTTGTTGCCATATTTCGTGAGTACGAGCTGGTCGAACTCCTTCGCTAACACTTCCAGAATCGCTTCGTAATTTTTGTCCGATGACACCGCAAACAGCACCGTACGCCGCTTCGCGTTCGGGAATGCGGCACGCAGGGTTTTCGCGAGCGCTTCCGCCGATGGCACGTTGTGGGCGCAATCGACGATGACCGCTGGCCGCAAGCGCACGACTTCGATTCGTGCGGGCCAATCGACGTTCGCGAAGCCGTGCGCGATGGCGGTATCCGGGATCGTTAGGCCGCACGATTGCAATCGCTCGACGACGCCGATCGCGATTGCCGCATTCGCCGCCTGATGCTCCCCGAGCAGTTTTAGCGTGAACGCCGGATACGATCGCGCCGGTGTCACGACGCTCACCGTTGTGCCATCGTAACGGTACTGAATGTCGCGTTCGAGTTGCACGATGCGACTCGCATTTTCGGCGGCGACTTTACGAATGACAGCCAGCGGCGCGGGTTGTGTCACCCCACTGACAGTCGGGATGTTCGGCTTCAAAATCCCCGCCTTCTGGAAGGCAATTTCCTCGAGCGTCTCCCCGAGTTGGGCGGTGTGATCCAAGCCGATTGAGGTAATGACGGTGACGAGTGGCGCGCAGACGTTCGTCGAATCGAAGCGCCCGCCGAGGCCGACTTCGACGATGGCAATATCGACGTTTCGGTAAAGGAAATGCTTGAAACCCACAGCCGTGGCGATCTCGAAGAACGTCGATGACGGATCGACGAGCGGCGCGAGTTCGGTCATGCGGGCCGCGAGTTCGGCTTCGGTAATTGGCACGCTGTTGACCTGAATGCGCTCTTCGACGCGCTCCAAGTGGGGCGAGGTGAACAGGCCGACGCGGTACCCGGCCGCGCGCAGCACCGAGTCGAGCATCGCGGCGGTCGAACCCTTGCCCTTGGTGCCGGTGATGTGGACGATCCGCAAGCGGTCGTGCGGGTCTCCGAGGGCGCGGAGGAAGGCCCGCATCCGTTCGAGTTTCAAATCGGCCGGGGTCGCGCTGCGGACTTCGTAATTGATGCGGGCGAACCAGAACGCGATTGCTTCGTCGTAGGTCATGGGGGAAGTGTAGGGGCCGGGTCGCGGGACGGCGAAAGCGGCGAAAATTCCCGCGGTACTCAGCGGTCCATCATAGTCGGGGCCTAGGATGACCAAGTGGGGGGAGACGGGTAAGCCGGGCGGGTGCCGGCAAAGATTAAAAATCTCCGTAAAGCCGCATTGGTGATTGCGTCCGGTGTAGGCTGTGGGTATCAAACCCGTCGATTCGCGCAGAAATCAAGTGAGGATCGAGCGGGACGTGGATCGGTTTTCCGATCCGGGGGCGTCCGATTACGCTCGATTCG
>JAYSKW010000029.1:0-1180 GCA_043726085.1 Limnoglobus sp. | reverse complement strand
GCCCGCGAGTTGGACCATCATTTCGTCGCGGAGGTTACCCATGCCGAAGCCGAACACACTCAGGAACACGCCCGTTTTGCGCTTCTCTTCGATGAGTTTAATGAGCGCTTCAGTGCTCGTGGTGCCGACGTTCCAGTCGCCATCGGTGCAGAGGATCACGCGGTTAGTACCCTTGGGAATGAAGTTCCGCACGGCGACATCGTACGCTTGATGAATCCCCGCGCCGCCGTTCGTCGAACCGCCCGCACTGAGGTTATCGAGTGCTTTCAGAATGACGTCTTTTCGGCTGGCGTTCGTTGAATCGAGCACCAAGCCGGTGGTGCCCGCGTAGACGACGAGTGCCACGCGGTCGTTCTCGCCGAGTTGATCGACGAGCAGTTTCATCGATGCTTTCACGAGCGGCAGCCGGTTGGGTGCGTCCATCGAGCCGGAGACGTCGATGAGGAAAACGAGGTTGCTCGGCGGGCGTTTGCTGTTGTCGATCGGCTTCGCTTTCAGCGCAACCCGAACGAGGCGATGCTTCGGCTGCCAGGGGCAATCGGCCATCTCGACGCGCACCGCAAACGGGTCGTTCCCTTCGGGTGGGGCATCGCGATACGGGAAGTAATTGACCATCTCTTCGAGCCGAACCGCATCGGGGTGCGGCAACGTGTTGTGGTTCAAAAAATTACGCACGATCGAGTAACTCGCGGTATCGACATCGACGCCGAACGTCGAAACGGCATTCATCCCCTCGACGCGCGTAAACGGATTTTCCACGAGTTGGCGAAAGCGTTCGCCCGATTGCGGATCTTGTTCCTGTTCGCCGAGTTGAGCGAGGCGTTCTTCAACTGCCGGTTTTGCAGATTCGGTGGGCAACTTGGTAACGAGGTTGCCTCTTTTTCGCGGTGCAGCGTCGGCGGGCAAGCCGTAGCCTCTGGCAGCTTCGACGGTGGGATCTGGTGGCGAGAAAGGTGAAGGCGAAGCTGTGAGCCCGAATGGTTCGGGACTTGTTGGCATGGGTCCAGTCGCACTGGCGCTAAACCCGTTTGCCGGAGCTTGGACACGAAAACCACCTTGTCCGCCACCACCGCCTCTTTGACCGCCACCGCCTTGGACGCCACCGAAACCACCACCACCGAAGCCGGCTCCCTTCATCATTGGAGCAGATTTGCCCAGCGGTGCCGCAGTGTTCACCACA
>JAYSKW010000028.1:0-2629 GCA_043726085.1 Limnoglobus sp. | reverse complement strand
AGCGAGAATTTTGTCAGCATGATTACAGTTTCAAAAACAGGTAGTCTTACTGGCGAACTACTTTCGTCTGTTGCAGATTACGTGATCTGGTTTGCCAAGAATCGTCCGCAAGTGAAATATCGCAAATTATTCAGTCCACGAACTGATCGGGAAGAGGGAGAATTTTCAGCAGATCCACTGAAATCTGACGGCTTTCGAACCGGTACTACATTTGATTTTGATTTCGAAGGTAAGACATATTACTGTAAACAAAATGAGCACTGGAAAGTCACACGGGATGGTCTGAATAAACTCGCCAAGGCAGGTCGTTTAATTCCTCTCAAAAACTCACTGCGGTTGAAGAAATCTTATGAAGATTTTCCGGCAATTGAACAATCGAATATTTGGACGGGAATGGGCGGTGCAGTAGGCATTATTTATGTTGTCCAAACTTCTACCAAAGTCATCGAACGTTGCCTCCTGATGACCACCGATCCTGGCGACCTCGTTCTCGATCCGACGTGCGGTTCGGGCACGACCGCGTACGTGGCCGAGCAATGGGGCCGTCGCTGGATTACGATTGACACGTCCCGCGTGGCGCTTGCACTGGCGCGGACGCGGTTGATGGCCGCGAAGTTTCCGTACTACCTGCTCGCCGATTCGCCCGAAGGCCGCAAGAAACAAGTCGATCTTTCCGGGAAGGCGTTTCCCACCGATGCGGCACTGCCGCGCCGCGACATCAAAGCCGGGTTCGTTTACAAAACGGTGCCGCACGTCACGCTGAAGAGCATCGCCAACAATCCCGACATCAAGGAAGGGATGACCCGCGCCCAGATCGACGTCGCCATTCGCAAACATGCCGACACCGAAACCTTGTTCGACCAACCGTACGAAGACAAGGGAACTGTTCGCGTGTGCGGGCCGTTCACCGTCGAAAGCCTGAGTCCGCATCGCATACTTCCACCGGCAGAAGGCGAAACCGCCACGGACGATGCGCCGAAACCATTGGCCGGGAAGGCCGACTTCGTTACGGTGATTCTGGACAACATGCGAAAAGCGGGCGTGCAGAACACGAAGCGCGGCGAACGACTCAAGTTTGACCGCCTCGACTTCTACCCCGGACGTTCGCTGATTGCCGAAGGCGAATACACCGATGCGGAGGGGAAATCGAAGCGCGTCGGCGTCTGCCTCGGGCCGGAGTTTGGCACGGTCGGCCCCGAACTGATCCACGAAGCCGCGAAGGAAGCGGTGCGTAGCGTGAAGTTCGACTTCGATATCGTGCTGGTCTGTGGCTTCGCCTTCGATCCGCACGTGTGGGAGGAAGGCCGCGACGTCGAACGGCAAGTCGGGCGGATGAAACTGCTATTGGTACGGATGAACCCCGACCTGAGCATGGGCGATGAATTGCTCAAGAAAACGGGGGCCGGGAACCTGTTCATGGTCTTCGGCGAACCGGACATCGAACTCAAGAAGGAAAAGGACAACAAGTACACCGTAACCGTGAAAGGCGTCGATGTGTTCGACCCCACGACCGGCGAGATTCGTTCGAGTGGGCCGGAAGAAATCGCGACGTGGTTCATCGACACCGAGTACGACGGCATGAGTTTCTTCGTGCGGCACGTCTACTTCCTCGGCTCGCAAGAACCGTACGAGAAGCTCAAGAAAGCCCTCAAAGCCGACATCGACGAAGGCGAGTGGGAGAAAATCTACAAGGCGACGAGCGTACCGTTCGCGGCCCCGAAATCGGGCAAGATCGCAGTGAAAGTGATCAACCACTACGGCGACGAAGTGCTGAAAGTGTACAACGCGGGGTGATAGGATGTTGGGTAGCGTATCATCGCAACCATTGGGAGTGGCTCACCGTGGCTCACCGTGGCTCACCGTGGCCGACATTCTGCCACCGGGAAACGCGCCGATGGCATAACCGCCACCGAACGCGCTTCGCGGGTTGCTTACGCAAGCCGTGCCGCTTGTGAAGCGGATTCGACTAGTGTGCTCAAGTTACTTCGCACCGTGCTCTTCGGCATGATGGGTAGCCGCTTCTTCGGAGTGTTTGGTTGCGTGGGTATGATGACCATGCGCAGTTAGGGCGTGGTGTGCGGCCTTCTCATGGTTGCCCGCTTCATGGTGTGTGGCCGCGTGGGCATGGTGTTCACCAGCCTTCTTGTGGTGTTCTGCGGCCTTTTTGTGGGATGCGGCTGCTTTTTTCGACATGACAAATACCTCTTGCGGATTAGACCCGGACGTACAAAGACGTCGAGCGTAATGACGACCATTCGACGGGACATTCCCGTCGATATGCGCGTGGGAAAACATCTGCAAATTCTGCGCCATAGTCAAGCTTGGCGATTGTAACCGTTTGCGAAAATTCGACTCGAAGCTGCAACATCCCCATTCCCCGTTTCGAGTCCTGGTGGCGCAAGGGCCACGGGTTCGCTCGATGACAGAAAATTCACCCCTGAAAACAAACTCGAAATTCGCTCAAACTTCCCCCCATAAACGGGATGGAAAACGCATTGCGGGTATACTTACCGATACCTCGAACCCGTTGGGAGTGGCTGACCGTGGCTCACCGTGGCCGACATTCTGCCGATGACAAGCTCGCTGCGGCGCTGGCGAGTGGCCTGACCGTTCGCGATGCCGCCGCCGT
>JAYSKW010000027.1:0-3262 GCA_043726085.1 Limnoglobus sp. | reverse complement strand
GTCAAGCCACACCGCTATCGGTGGACGGAAAATTGCTGCTCTGGTCGGAGACGGGTACGCTGATTTTGGCGCGCGCGAATGCGGAGCAATACGAGGAGTTGACGCGTGCCAAAATGCTATCGGGCGGGGGCATGTGTTGGGCGGCCCCCGCATTGTGCGGGAAGCGATTGTTCGTACGCGATCATCAACGCGCCATGTGCATCTACCTCGGTGCCGCATCGGAGATCGATCCTGCGCGACTGACCGTAGCACCCGTCATTTCCGAATCTCGTTTCAACTGGTCGCGGTTGTTGCCGCGCGAACCCGAATTCCCGAACGATGCGCCGACCGCTATGGAGTTGGCACGCTGGTTCGCGTGGTGTATCGGCACGTTCGTTGCCGCGATGGCGTTCGCAATCCTCGTTCGCGCGTGTGGCTTCCGTTGGAATTACGGTGTCGCGTTTGCGGCGATGGCGTTCGCACTCGGGGTCGTCGGCACGACGGCGCTCGGGGCATGGGCCGACACGTTCGCGCTCACGTGGCCCGTCAGTTTGTACGTGGCATTTCGTGGGGTCGTCTGGCTCGGTGTCAATCGGGTGTCAGTCGGTTGGCGTTACCAAGTTGCGGCCCGGCTCGGGTTGCTGATTTTTGCGGGGCTGTGTTACGGCTACTATCGGCTATGCCTGGCGGTCGGGTTCGCGATGGCGTGGGGTTTCCTGGCCGGGTTCTTACTTGCCGCCCCGTTCGCAGTATTCGCAGCGAAAACGAAACGACGCGGGTTGCGATGGTGTGCGGAAGTGATCGCGTTCGCAGTCTATTTCTGGTCGTCGGGGCTTATACCGGGCTGGAAAGCGCTGTGGGTGTGACTGCGGACAAAAATATGCGCACGCTCGCACTCGTCGTTGGGAAGCAGATGTGGATTTGTTATCCGATTTTGGAGTTGCGTCGAAGTGACCGGTTGTGCTGCGCAGACTTCCCACTTTAACCGAATCAGTCAAATTTTCAATTGCAATTTTCTTGTCGGCACGATTAGCTACACAGTAACGAAAGTTCATTCGCACGCCGTTCGACTAACGAGAGATACTATCGATGCCCTCCAAAACTCCTGAACCGTGGGTCTCGAAAAACTCGTTTCTGGCGATGGAGATACTCAAAGACGCTCGCGAGACTCGCCGACCGGTGGTCCTTCTCGTTGGGGCGGGCATCTCTGTCGATGCGGGTATTCCGCTCGCGTCCCACCTGAAAGATTACCTCACGCAGATGCACAAGTTGGTACACGATGAGGGGTTCCCGAACGCGCGGCAGTATGTCGAAGAGATGCGTTGGCCGAGCCGCCACGATCTGCGGGTCGAGTTGATGTTGAAGAGCGGCAATCCTTCGTTGGCAGACGTCATGCCCGAAGCTGAGAGACTGGCGACGCAGGCGGCACTCGTTTCCGAAGCTCGCCGGAATGCCCCGATGTTGGCATCGTCGCTGCAAGAAATCTTCGCCCAGTTGGACAAAGGATCGTACAACGCAGCGGACCTCGCCAACTTGTACGGGGAATCGGCTGGGCTTGCGCGCACCCTCGGTCGGCGGTCGCCTCAAAACATCGCTTATCGATCGTTGCTGTTCAACATCTGCGACCGGAACCAGACGACGATCGATGCGTGTATCGACCACTTTATCCGCGATCGCGCGCCGGCGACGCTCCACCAGTTCATCTACTTCTTCACGCGCCTACTGAACTGCCGCGTGATCCTATCCACGAACTTCGACCCACTATTGGAGAATGCGTTTGTCGGTGAAGGTTTGTTACCGCGGGTGTACGAGATTCACGGCGAGGGCTCGATCCCCTCCGGCCAACTTTTGCTCTCGCAACCCCTTTCCATCGTCAAGTTGCACGGCGGCGCACACGATATGCGAACCGGGTTCGACCTCGACGACCCTCTCTCACCGGCAGCGCTGTCTACGTTTGCCGAACTATTCCGGAAACTGCAAACGGGAGACGAACCTCCGCTCATCGTCGCCCTCGGGTACAGCGGTTCGGACCGTCGGGTGATGGACATCGTGGTCGATCAGTTGCGCGAGTGGCGACCGAAAACGGACGGAAAATTGAATCGTCCTCGCGTCCTCTGGGTGTCGCGCGATGCGCGGCCACCGGACATGCTCAAGGCTGCAGTCGGCACGCACCCATGGGTGCTCCAAAACGCCGATGCGAAGACGACGGCAAAGGAATTCCCTGCCCACGTCGTTCGCTACCGCGAGGGCCGGATGTTCCTTTTGGAGGCGATTCAGCGGCTCGCGGGCCACTTCCCGATCGCTCGATCGTTTTACCAGTCGGTCAACTTTATCCACCACACGCCCGAGGAAGACGAACGAACCGTGCCCGACGAACTTCGTAGCGGCGACTGGCGTATGGCGTTGATCCATGCGCGGAACACCGGTGGCGGGTCGTCGTCGTCGCTTGTCGCCGTGGCGGATGAATTGGAGCGGAAGCACGAATCCCGCACCATTTGGATCGATATGACGGAAGTCGTCGGCGTGTCGGCCCTACTGGACGTGCTTTCCGAAAGGCTGACGAAACTCGATTCCCGACTCCAGCCGATCCGTCGCCCACCGGTCGTGGAATCGCTCTTCACATCCAATGTCGACCGCGATCTCGCCCGCACCCGCACTCAACGGCACGAGCTAATAATCGCTGCCCAGTGGCTGCGGCACGCCCTCCGTCGCGGTCGCTACCTGATCGCGCTCGACTCCCTCGACGAATTCCCGAGCCAACATCCGGCACTCGACGATAAAGGTCAACTCAAAGCGCAGCGGGAGTTATTCAACGACCTTGCCAAAATTCTGCTCGCCGATCCTTCTCTTCTCGGCGATTCGCGGATTGCCTTTGCGCTTTCCGAGTCCGGAACGGACGAGGGCGGGCACATCCATCGGTTAATCAAAGAATTTACCCATCCCAACGCAGTCGGCATGAAGATCCAATACTCGTTTTTGACAAATCGCTCACCCGACGGCGGTGACGTTCCGCCAATCGATGGCAAAATTGTGAAGTCAACGGTATTCGCTGATTTGAAGAAGCTGCCGGACGATCTGAGCTGGTTCGTCGTTCTCGTTTCGTCTTGCGCCCGTCGTATCCGGAGCGAGGTGATGTTGCTCCGGGTCGTGTCAGAATTGGTCGGACGCATACTCAAAGAAGCTGTGCCTACTGAAGGTCGCGACAAATGGACATGGATACAGTTACTCGAAGAACTCGGGAAAACAATCGATGTTAAAAACAAAAACTGGATACCGAACCTCG
>JAYSKW010000026.1:0-10530 GCA_043726085.1 Limnoglobus sp. | reverse complement strand
CGGTCGTCCGGTGGCGCGGGGATTCGGCTCGATGCGGGGACGGCGTTCGGCGGGGCGGTCATCACGCCGTTCTACGATTCGTTGCTCGTAAAAGTGACGTCCTCCGGCATACGGTTCATCGACGCCGCACGCCGAACCGAACGCTGTTTGCAAGAGTTCCGCGTGCGTGGCGTGAAGACGAACATCCCGTTTTTGCTAAACCTCATCACGCACCCGAAGTTCCTTGATGGCTCGGTAACGACGAAGTTTCTCGACGAAACACCCGAACTGTTTGTGTTCAAGAATCGCCAAGATCGCGCGTCGAAGTTGCTCTCCTACATCGCGAATATCATCGTCAACGGCCACCCGGAAGTGAAGGATAAGCCACGTCCCGATCTCGGGGCGGGCAAGGGCGAAGTGCCGTTCCACGTGGTGCCCGTCAGCCAACTCACGCCCGCGAAACCGGTCGGCATTCCCAAGGGCACGCGGGACACGTTCAAGGAACTCGGTGCCGAGCGATTAGCGAAGTGGGTACGCGATCAGAAGCGGTTGCTGATTACCGACACGACGATGCGGGACGCGCACCAATCGCTGTTGGCCACGCGGATGCGAACGTACGACATGGTACACGTCGCCTCCGAATACGCACGGCGGCACGCAGACTTTTTCTCCTTGGAAATGTGGGGCGGCGCGACGTTCGATACCTCGATGCGGTTCCTGAAAGAGTCGCCGTGGGATCGACTGGCGAAGCTGCGCGAGCGCGTGCCGAACATCCTGTTCCAGATGCTGCTGCGGGCGGCCAGCGCCGTGGGGTACTCGAACTACCCGGACAATGTGGTGAAGGCGTTCGTGAAGGAATCGGCTCAGGCGGGCATGGATATTTTCCGCATCTTCGATGCGTGCAACTGGATGCCGAACCTGCGGCTGGCGATCGATGCGGTTCGCGAAACCGATGCAATCGCCGAGGCGGCGATCTGCTACACGGGCGATATTCTCGACCCGAAACGCGACAAGTACACGCTGAATTACTTCGTGTCGCTTGCGAAGGAACTCGTCAAAGCCGGTACGCACATTCTGGCGATCAAGGACATGGCGGGGCTGCTGAAGCCGTATGCCGCGAAGAAGTTGGTGAAGGCGTTGCGTGCGGAGATCGACGTGCCGATCCACTTCCACACGCACGATTCGGCGGGTGGGCAGATCGCGTCGTACCTCATGGCCGCCGACGAAGGTGTGGACATCGTCGATTGTGCATTCGCGCCGATGTCGGGCGTGACGGCCCAACCGAGCCTCAACGCACTCGTCGAGAGTATGCGTTACCTCGACCGCGACACCGGGCTGTCATTCGATGAACTTCAGAAGACCGCGCTGTATTGGGAAGAAGTGCGACGTTATTACGCCCCGTTCGAGGCAGGACAGTTGGCCGCCACCGCCGACGTGTATTTGCACGAGATGCCGGGCGGACAGGCAACGAACCTGATGCAACAAGCGAAGTCGCTCGGCCTCGGGGATCGCTGGCCCGATGTGTGCCGAATGTATGCATCGGTGAACGCGATGTTCGGCGATATTGTCAAGGTGACGCCGACCTCGAAGGTCGTTGGCGACATGGCTTTGTTCATGCTCTCGAACAACCTCACGCCACCCGATGTACTCTCGGGCAAACGCGAGATTTCCTTCCCCGAATCGGTTCGCGAATTCTTCCAAGGATACCTCGGCCAACCGCCCGGCGGCTTCCCGAAGGAACTCCAAGCCCGCGTGCTCCGCGGCGAGAAACCGCTGATTGAACGCGCCGGCGCGAGCCTCGCCCCCGCCGACTTTGAAGCGGCCAGCAAGCTGCTCGAACCGAAGCTGCAACGCAAGCCGACGGGGCAAGATATTTCCTCGCACTTGCTGTATACGAAGGTGTTTGCGGACTTTATCGATCATCTGCACACGTATTCGGATGTCAGCGTGTTGCCAACGCCGACGTTCTTTTTCGGGATGCAGAAGGGCGAGGAAGTCAGCGTCGAAATCGAACCCGGCAAGACGCTGATTATCAAGTTCCTGACCGTCGGCGATCCGCACCTCGACGGCAAACGGACGGTGTTCTTCGAACTCAACGGCCAGCCGCGCGAAATCTTGGTATACGATCAAAATCTCACCGGGACCGCCATCGAGACCCGCAAGAAAGCGGAGGTCGGTAACCCGAAACACGTGGCCGCCCCGATGCCCGGTTCGGTGGTGGCCGTCATGGTCGAAGTCGGCGAGCCAGTCGCCGCGGGGCAGAAGCTATTGATGATGGAAGCGATGAAAATGCAAACGACACTGTACGCCGAACACACCGCAAAAGTCGCCGAGGTGCTAATAAAACCCGGAACGCAAGTCGAAGGCGGCGACCTGCTGATTCGCTTCGAGGATTGAAGTGCCGACTCACTCGAACAGGGACGCCGAGTAGTCGCAGAATGTACCCCATGTGCCTGCCCACAACTTCACCGCCAGCAATCCTAGCAGGCCGGTGTAGAAGGTCAGGCAAAGCACCCCGATGCCGATAATCGACCAGTCCCCGGCGGGCGCACATTGAAGTAGATATACCCCCACAAACTGCCCGACGAATGCCACACCCGCGAACGTTGGCGGGAAACGCTTGACGGTATGCCAGATGAACCGCCCGATGATGGGCGTCAGCAATTCTCCGATCACATAGGCGAATAGCGACACCATATGACCACTCTTTTCTGCTGTAAACGCAGCGACCCCACGGTTACGAAGCCACCGCTTCGGTATTCGTGGACTTCTTCGGTGGGAGTGTGGCCGACGCGAGGAAGTAACCGGCCACGAACGAGATGCCGATCAGTACGGCGATCGCGATGGCAATCATCGCGAGTTTTCGGCGAGACATCACCAGGTGATTGTCGATGGCTACCGGCTTCGGTGGCTCGGGTTCGCTGGGTACCGCAATCGGTGCGAGCGGTGCGACGGGTGCGGGTGTTGCGTTTTCTTCCGGTCGGGCTTTACGCTGCGATTCGTTCTTAGCTTGGGCCAACGCCGGGTTCAACAGCGACTCGAAATCGGGGCGCTCGAAAAGTGGCATCGAGTCCACTTTCTCTGTGGCGGAATTCTGCGAATTCGCTCGCGATTTCACTTTCGAGGGTGCGTGGTTCGGCTTAATCACGACTTCCGGCTGAATGACGGGCAACCGCTTTTGATTCGCCGGTTCGGTCGATTCGATCGCCACGCCCGCCATCGCGGGCACCATCACCATCGCCGCGCATTGCGGGCACTTGACCGACGTTCCCGCCTTCCGGCGCGCGATCGAGAGCGTCCGTTCGCAGGCCGGGCAACGAAACTGAATGGGCATACTCGTCTCCAACATTTTGTCGGTTGTCGCGTTTGTAGTTTAATCGCAGAAGGCCCCAACACAAATCGAGAATGATTTTTTTCGCGACGTTCAGTCGGAAACGTAACGTATTCGATGAAAGATTGTTGGGACCGTCTGCAATAATGAGGTTCTCCCACGGTGCGCGGACGCAACCGTGGGCTTGTTAGCGAATGACTGAACCGGAAAGGAATCGCACATGACATCCGAGAATGCGACACGCAAGTTCCCCCGTCGGCTGCTGGCGGCGATGGCGTTCGGCGTGCTGGCCATCGCCACGACGACGGCGTCGGCGGTCGATGTCGTCATCTTTAAGGATGGGTTCACGATCCAAGGACGGCGGTTCAAAGAACAGAAAACGATCAACGACGGCGAGAACGGCATTACGGTCAACATCCCAGCCGCGAAAGGATTCGACATCGTCGAGGATGGTGCGAAGTGGATCCTCTTCAGCCTGCATCAGAAGCAAGTTGGCAAGGCGATCGACAACGTCAAAGGCGACCCGGAGAACAAAGAATACAACCGCGAAGTCCGCCTCAAGAGTGGCAACCCGTTGCCGTTTGGCAACTTCACGGCCGCCGACTTCGATAAAAATTGGAAGCGCAATATCGATGTGAAAACGGGTGGCGGAAACTTCCAGATCATCTCGCAGGTCATCGCTTCGATCGGCCCGAAGCGCGTCGCTATCGCTTCGACGAGCCACCGCTGGTACCCGTACTTCGACACGCGCGAGTTCTCGCCGCAATTCCTCCGCAAGATGCTATCGACGCACCCGAGCCTCGAAGAAAAGGACGGCGTGCCCGATGTGGGGAAGCGGCTCGACATTGCCACGTTCATGAAGAGTGCGGGGTACATTGACTTTGCGAAAAGCGAGATCGAGGCCACGAAGAAAGCGATCCCCGGCGAATGGCCGAAAGAACAGGCCGCGCGGCTCGATAAGTTGCAGACGGAGATCGGCAACGCCGAATCGAAGTTGATCGTCGACGAACTCGAACTGGCGATTCGGTCCGGTCGGTATGTCGCGGCTGACATTGCGGTTCGCGCGCTCGATGTCAAACGCGCCGACGCCGACGCGATCAACCGCTTCACTTTGCTCAAAGCCCAAATCGAGATCGTGCAACCGAAGTTCGAGAAAGGCCAACGACTCCTTCGCGAATCGCTCGATGAACTGTCGAACGCGAAAGATGTCGTGCCATTACTGGCCGCGTTCGGCAGCATCACGCAACCGGCGGTCTTCAAAGCGAAATCCGAAGATAACCTGCTACTCTGCCAAGCGGGCGAGCAAGTTTACAGCGAACTACACCCCGATTCGATTGGCCGCATCGACTTCTTCGTCGGCCTCGCCGAGAGTGCGGAACGACGACGAAAAGCGGGTCAGTCGCCGATGGACAAACCCGAGGAACTCGTGGCTATGGCGGTCAGCGGTTGGCTGATGGGCAAGAACGGGGCGGAGAAAACCGTCGCGTCCGCAACCCGCTTCTGGCAGTGGCGCGAACTGCTGCTCAGTTACCAAAATGAAGTCATTCTCAACAGTCGTCGCGCACTTTACGCCAAGATGCAGAAGCTGAGCAAACCCGTCACGCCCGATGTCCTCGCGCAGCTGATTTCCTCGTTGCCCCCGCCGAAACCGGAGAACCTCGCCGCACCGTCTGGCACGCTCGTGCCACCGAGCCGCGTCGTCGCGAACGGCGTGTATCGCCGCACTACGGGGGCGATTCCAGAGACTTCGAGCGGTGTCGAGTACATGATTCGCCTGCCGGCCGAGTACCACCACGGGCGGCAGTAT
This sequence comes from Limnoglobus sp., assembly GCA_043726085.1. Taxonomy (GTDB): domain Bacteria; phylum Planctomycetota; class Planctomycetia; order Gemmatales; family Gemmataceae; genus Limnoglobus. Next base: position 5,413 of record JAYSKW010000026.1, on the reverse strand, counting down.
CCGGTGCTCATCGCGATGTCGCACCATACAACGCCCGCCGAACAACTCGTGAGTATGTTGGCCGCCGATGCCAACCGCAATGGCTACATCATCGCGGCACCCGTTTGGGCGAACAACTTCGACAAGCCGTACGACTGGGTGGGCGATCAGCACTTCAAAGTGACCGCCACGCTGCGCAGTTTGTTGCGGCACTACCGCGTCGATAACAACCGCGTGTTCCTGTTCGGCTTCGGCGAAGGCGCGAACTTCGCGATGGACGTCGGCGCGTCGCATCCGGACCTGTTCGCGGGGGTCTGCGCGATGGGGCCAAACCCGAAGATGCAAGGAATGTTTATGGACTATTGGCGGAACTGTCAGAAGCTGCCGATGTACATTTCGATCGGGGCGATCGCGGGCAATTCGTTCGAGAACGTGCGCAGACTATTCGAGTTCTGTATGCCGCAAGGGTTCCCCGCCATCGCCACCGTCTACCGCGGTCGCGGCCTCGAATGGTTCGCGGGGGAAGTGCCGATCATGTTCGATTGGATGAGCCGCAAGGAGCGCGTTCGCGGCACCGCCAGCTTACGATTGAACAACTTCAAAATGGAAGCCTGGCAGACGATGCGGCACCAAGACAATCGCTTCTACTGGGTCGGCACCGACTCGATTGCGAAAGGGAACTTACTCGAAAACAGCCCGACCAAGAACTTCATTCCTGCCGAGATCGAAGCGAACATCCTGCAAGGAAACTCGATCCGCATCCGGACGCGCGGCCTCAAGAACGTGATCATCTGGCTCGAACGCGACATGATCGACTGGACCAAACCGGTACTCGTCAGCATCAACAGCCAGCAACCCAACGGCTACAAACCGAAGGTGATCGTACCCGACATGGAGTTCATGCTCGAGCAACTCCACCAACACGGCGACCGCGGGATGCTGTTCCTGAACAAGCTCGAATTCCCTGCCATACCTTAAACCCAGTCGCGAACGAGGTCTACCCCCGAGCGTGATGCGAACTAGACTAACCACGGTTAGTTCATCAGGATGATGTGGCCGTTCGCTTCCGAGGGTAGTCCGATGTCACGATTCGATTTGCGGGTTCTCGAAACTGCTCAGAAAGTCCCCGGTAAGCCGCGGCACAAGACCCGCGAAGTGAAAGTCGGCGAACTCGCCATCGGTGGCACCAACCCGATCTGGGTGCAGTCGATGACGACGACCGACACCTACGACGTCGAAGGCACCATCAAGCAGATTCTCGCACTCGAAGAAGCGGGGTGCGAACTCGTTCGCGTCACGGTGCCCAAGCCCGAAGACGCGGGGGCACTCAGCGCGATTCGCGACAAAATCTCGATCCCGCTCATCTGCGATATTCACTTCGATTACAAAATGGCACTCGCGGCACTCGATCACCCGATCGATAAAATTCGCATCAATCCCGGCAACATCGGCGGTTACGACCGCTTCCGTCAAGTCGTTCGCAAAGCGAAAGACAAAGGCATCCCGATGCGCATCGGCGTCAACGCCGGTTCGCTCGAGCGCGAACTCGTCGAGAAGTACGAGTTCCCCTGCCCGCCCGCCATCGTCGAAAGCGCACTGCGTTCGATCGAAGTCGCCGAGAGCGAAGGCTACCACGATATCATCGTGTCGCTGAAGTCTTCCGATGTGCTGGTGGCGGTCGAAGCGTATCGGCTGTTCGCGCAACTCTGCGATTACCCGACGCACATCGGCATCACCGAGGCGGGCAAAGCCCCGTATGCCGTCACGAAGTCGTCGGCGGGCCTGTCGCCGATCTTGCTGGATGGCATCGGCGACACGATTCGCATCTCGTTGCTCGGCGACCCGATCCCGGAGATCCTGGCCGCGTTCGACATTTTACAAGCCACGCAACGCCGGGTGCGTCGCCCGGAAATCATCGCCTGCCCCACTTGCGGACGGCTTGCGATCGACCTCGAAAAAATCATTGCCGAACTCGAACAGCGTTTGCAGGGCCGTCGCTTACCGGTGAAAATCAGCGTGCTCGGTTGCGTCGTCAACGGTCCCGGCGAGGCGCGCGAAGCCGACATCGGCATCGCGGCGGGCAACGGCAAAGGCATGATCTTCCGCAACGGCGAGATCGTTCGCCGCGTCGATGAAAAAGACATCGTCGACGCACTCATGGAAGAGGTCGCCGACTGGGAAAAAACCAACGCGCATCGTCTGCCCAAGACGAAAGACGCCGAGGGCATCGGCCGTCGCAAGTTACCGGTCATTTCCGCGTAACGAATCGTTTCCTCACCCCGTATTTTGGAGAACATCGTGATCCGTTGGACCCTGTCCCTGCTGGCGTTGCTGTCGGTCGTTACCTCGGGAAATGCCGCCGATAAGGAGAACAAGTTGTTTGAAATGCGCGTCTATTATGCCGCGAAGGGGAAACTCGACGCCCTGAACGCACGGTTCCGCGACCATACGCTGAAGCTGTTCGAGAAGCACGGCATCACGAATGTCGGCTACTGGGTGCCCGTCGAAAACCCCGACGAGCGACTCATTTACGTCATCTCGCACAAAAACAAAGAAGCCGCCGATCAGTCGTGGAAAGATTTCATCGCCGATCCCGTCTGGAAGAAAGCCCACGCCGAGTCCGAAAAGGACGGCAAGCTCGTCGCCAAAATCGAACGGTTCTGGATGTCGGCCACCGATTACTCGCACGCCACGAAGAGCGAAAAGTCCGACGGCAAAGGCGTCTACGAACTGCGGATGTACATTGCCACGCCGCACAATCTCGAACACCTCAACGCCCGCTTCCGCGATCACACCGTGAAACTGTTCGAGAAGCACGGTATGTCGAACGTCGCTTACTGGAATCTCGCCGCCGCCGATAAAACGACTTGCGGGCAAGTCGTCGCGGCGATGTCGCCGGCGGGAACGCCCGCAGTCGATGTCGATGAAAAATCGCCCGCAACGCCGCTCGCACTGATTTACGTCCTGCACCACGCCAGCACCGATGCCGCCAAGAAATCGTTCGACACCTTCCGAATGGATGCCGACTGGGTGAAAGCCCGCGATGCTTCCGAGAAGAAAGCGGGCGGCTCTTTGACCGCAAAAAACGGCGTCAAGTCGCTCATGATGAAAGCCACCGACTACTCGCCGTTGAAATGATTCGAGATTACCCTGTCTCCGCTACCGAGAAGTTGCGTTTAGTGATGTAGTGTCGGTGACTCTTAAACGCACACGCGGAGAATTTCATGACGAGGTTGCTGTTCGGTATGTTGGCCCTTTCGGTCGGAATGATGTTCGTTTCAACGGAAGCCGCCTCCCAACCGCCCGCCGGTAAAGGTGGCAAAGGCGGCGAGAAAGGCGCGCCGCCACGATTTGAACTCGGGCAGGTGTTCCCGCCGCCGCTTCTGGAGGAATTGAACCTGACACCAGCACAGGTGAAGGAACTCGACGCGATCAAGGCAGAACTCAAAGCGAAGCTGGACAAGCTGCTGACGGATGAGCAAAAGACGACGATCGAAAACTTCCGCCCACGCGGTGGTCCTGGCGGCCCCGGTGGCGCAGCGGGAGACAAGGGCGAAAAGGGCGGTAAAGGTGGCAAAGGCGGTAAGGGCGCACCCGGTGGTGGCAAAGGCGCACCCGGTGGTGATCGCCCCGAGCGTCCACCCGTCGAGTAGCCACTCGTGAGTTGAATTTTGAACAAACACATTTTTCACGCCGGTCGTACGACCGGCGCTTTTTATTTTCACGCACTCATACGCAGGTTGCACAATGACACGTGCCGCGAGTCTCGTTGGATCCGTTGGGTTGATGTTCCGGCACAAGCGACTCGCTCTCTCGCTCGCGTTCGTGGCTATCGTCGCGTCGTTGACTGCGTTTGCGGCACCGGACGACAAGAAGAAGCCACTCGCGCAGAAGCACTTCGAGTCGTTCAAGGACGAACTCGAATTGCGTGCGGACGATGATTTCATCTACGTCGGGTCGAGCGGTTTTCCGGACCACCCGATGATGATCGGCATCAAATCGTGGCAACAACAAGTGCCGCTGCCGCAGCCGTACACCGGCAAGAACGCCTGGCAGATTCCGCTGAAGCCACGGCTCGCCGAAAAGCCGATCTCGGCGAAAACCCACCTCTATCGCGGCGCGATCGCGCTGGCGGTCAACGGCGTGCCGATCTTCAACGCGCTGAACAACCGTGGCGAAGATGCCTTCCTCGCTGGCGAACTCGACGAATACGGCGGGCATTGCGGGCGCGGCGACGATTATCACTACCACATCGCGCCGGTGCATTTGGAAAAGATCGCTGGCAAAGGCAACCCGATCGGCTACGCGCTCGATGGCTACCCGCTCTACGGTTACACCGATACCGACGGCAAAGTGCCGAACGACCTCGATGAGTTCAACGGCCGCACCGAGAAGGATGGCTACCGCTATTATTCGACGAAAAAGTACCCGTACATCAACGGCGGAATCCGTGGCGTCGTGACGGTTCGCGGTGACGGTATTGAACCCCAACCCCGCGATGCGCCAGTCCGACCGCCAGGACGCCCGTTACGCGGTGCGACGATCACAGACTTCACCCGCGACGACGAAAAGAAGGCGTACGCGATTCAATACGAAGTGCAAGGCAAGACGCTATCGGTGAAATACACGATCGGCAAAGACGGAACCTACAACTTCGTATTCACCGACGGCGCGGGGAAAGAAACCAACGAAACGTACCGGCGTCGCGTTCGCAAAGACCCACCGCCGCCCAAAGACGAGCCGAAGAAAGCCCAGCCAGCCGCGATCGCGAACCGTTCCTCGTCGCCATGATCAACGGCGGTTGGAAACTCAAGTCAATTGTGAAAGCGTTTAGTCGTTCTTCTCGGGTCGCCCGTTGAACGTTCGCGCGCCGATTCTTGCGAGGAAGCGGATCTTCTGTGAGGGGGATAGTTCCTTCGTGTAGCGATCGCGTACCGCTTCGATCCAGCGAATCTTGCGGTTGCCGTAATCGGTGAGTACGCGAATCAGCACGGGGCCGCGATGGTCGAGTGCCGAGCGAAAGCAGCCGTCGAGTTGGTCGCCGGTTGCGATCTCGCGGTACGCCACACCGACGGCTTGGGCAAACGCTTTATAGTCGATTCGCGCCAGTTCCGTCGCCGTCGTTCGCCGATACGCCGGTTGCTGGAGCAACTGCATGTAGTGGTAGGCGTGGTCGTCGAGGATCACGAACTTCACCGGTAACCCTTCGCGCGCTGCCGTGCTCATTTCCATCGCGGACATCAGGAAACAACCATCGCCGGTGAGCGTCGCCACGACGCGATTCCCACACGCACGCTGGGCACCAATCGCGGCCGGGATCGACCAGCCCATCGCTTGATTGTCGGTCGGATTGAAGTAGGTGCGCGGCTGGCAGACCCGGAACGCCTCGGCCGCCAGATGTTCGGTGACCGTCACGTCGACGAAGACCAATCCG
>JAYSKW010000025.1:0-1002 GCA_043726085.1 Limnoglobus sp. | reverse complement strand
CGTGCTGGGACATGCGATCCGATTCGCGGTCTTTGCCTTCTACCCGGACCAAACCGCCGCGATTCTGGTGAACGTGCTGCACGGCGTTTGTTACGCATTCTTTTTCGCAACGGTCTACATCTTCGTCGATGAATACTTCCCGAAGGACATCCGCTCCAGCGCCCAAGGGTTGTTCAACGTGCTGATCCTCGGCTTCGGACCCGTCGCAGCAAACTACGCGACGGGCTACCTCCAGATGAAGTACACCGTCGGAACCTCACTCGATTACTCCTCGCTGTTTGTTTACTCGATGTCCGCTGCACTATTCGGTGCGGTTATCTTGCTGCTGTTCTTCCACCCGCGGAAATCTGCCATCAAAGAAGTGTAGAAACACCGAACGCCCACGAACGATCGTTCGTGGGCGTTCGGTGAGCATGTTGATTTATTCTGGGAACAGTTCCGCGATCGAACCTGCGTTCGGAACACGAATCGCCAGTTCCCGAAGCTGAACCGCGTTCATCACAGCCATTTTCGCAGTGATCGACTCGGGAAGGGATTGAAACCGATTCTCCAGCAACGCCGTTGCGACATCACGCAGGGCTTTTTCCATGCCCTGTTCGATGCCCTTCTCCATGCCCTGTTCGACGCCCTTTTCTAAGCCGTCTTCCAACCCGAAATCATAGGGCGTCTTGTTCCGGGCGACGATTTTTGAGTACGGCTCTGCCATGATGATTCTCTCGTAAATTTTGCGGCCTTCCTCGTCGAGTGGCAGGAAGGCTTGAATGCAATCGCTCAGCAGAAACCGTTGGTAGTCGTTGAGTGGCGACTCGCGGATGCGCAGTAACATTTCGGCGCCGATCGTCGGCCACTGCTCGCGTGGTGCTTTCATCAGGGCGGCGAACCCGACGCCGAGCCAATTGTCGCCCTGGGCGTATTGTAACGCATCGAGTGCGGGTAAGCCCACATACAAGTAGCGAAACGTCAGCACGTTGAACGGGCCGATGTATTCCTCGACGGTATCGA
>JAYSKW010000024.1:0-3438 GCA_043726085.1 Limnoglobus sp. | reverse complement strand
GTTTTCTCCGCGTTGCCGTTGTTCCAGATGCGAACTTGCTTGTCGTTTCCGCCGGTGATGACCCGCTTGCCATCGGGGTGAATCGCAGACACCGTCACGACATCGGCGTGTGCCAGCGCCTTCGGCGGGTTCAACGGCAACGCCCACGTTTTGAACAATCCATCGTCGCCCGCCGTGGCGATCTGCGAGCCATTTGGGTGGAACGACACCGCACGCACGGCCCCGGTGTGTGCGTAAAATTCGCCCTTCGTTTTGCCATCGCCCGTTGCAATCACAAGTAGTTTGCCGTCCGTCGTGCCCAATGCGACGAGCGTATTATTTGCGGCGATTGCCAGCGATTCTGCGGCCGATGCGAGTGGCGGAATCGCCATCACGGGCGCGCCGGTGATGGCGTTCGACCACTTCACCGATTTGTCGGCTGCGACCGTCAGCAGGTAATTCCCGTCGTTCGAAATCGCACTCAAACGCACCGGCCCGGTGTGGTCGAACAGCTTCTTCGAAGGCAACGCGGCAGTGGGCCAAACGCGAAGTAAGCCATCGGCACTCGTCGTGGTAACGTTGGCACCGTTTGCCGTCATGCTCATCGCTTCGATGGCCACCGGGCCGACGCCCACCGTGGCGACGGGTAAGCCGTTCAGCGCATTCGTGACGCGCAACGTCCGATCAACGCCGGTGGAAAGGATCGACTGACCATTCGGTGTCAGTGCCAGACCTGTGACAGCGCCGATGTGCGCCACCGATTCGCCGATGGCTTTGCCATCGGCCAGTGTCCAGACGCGAATTTTGCCATCGTCGCTCGCCGCGGTGAGTGTCTTGCCGTCGGCGCTCACGGCGACTTTTGCGACCTTGCCACCCACCGCGATTTCGCGACTCGGTTTACTCGAAGGCACGTCCCAGATGCGTGCGAAATTGTCCGCCCCACCGGAAGCGATCTGATCGCCGGCCGCGTTGAACGCCAGCGAGAGGACGAGGCTCTGGTGCCCCGCCGCCCCGGCCAGCGAACGCAATTCCTTGCCCGTGGCGGCATCCCAAAGTTTGATGCTTTTGTCGAAGCTACCCGTGGCCACGATCTTGCCATCGGGGCTATATGCGACCGCATAAATCGGGTCGGTGTGCCCCTTAAATGTGACCGTCGTTTTCAGTTCCGATTGAGGGACTTGCGCAACGAGACTCGCACTCAGTGCGAATAAAATACCGGGAAACACCGTAAACCGAACAGCGTGCGACATCGAAAACCCTCGTGCGACAGGTGAGGCGGGCACAATCCGCCCGGCGGGAGTTCTAGTGTCGCACGACTCGCACCCAACGTCAACAATGCCATGCAAAATCGCGTTGAGCGTTCGCGATTAGAATTTACGAATGGAATTCGCGGGCCATTCGAGGAGTACGCCGAGTTTCGTGAGTTGATCTCGGTAATCCGCCAATCGTTTCGCATCTTCGCGGACTTGCTTCGGTTCGAGATCTTTCGCAATGCAATAGGCAGCCAGCGCCCCTGCCGCTTCGCCGATGTTCCACTCGACGGGGTGTAGACGGTAACAGCCGTTGGTTAGGTGAGTAACACCGAGATTTTTGCAAGCCGGCAAGACGTTCCGCACGCGAACGGGCAACAGCGAGCCGAGCGGAATTTGGAACGGGTACACCTGCGAGCCGCCCTTCTTCTCGCCTTCGCTAGTCTGGTGCAAATCCATGTACAGGTAATGCCCGATGCCGACGGAGTCTTTGAATGGCTCGGCAGTGGCTTTGTCTTTGCCGAACTCGCGGTCGCGGATCGGCTTGCTGACATGCTGTTCGAGTATCGTGAAGTCGGCCTTTATCCGCCGCGATTCGCGGATGTACGCCGCCATCGCCAGGCCGTCTTTGGTTCCGGTTTGTTCGGGGCACAAACGTAAGCCGGGCCAGCCTTTCTTGCCATCAGAGCGCGGCGATTCGGTTTGCAGCCAGTGGACGAGTGCCATGCTCATCTGGCGAGATCGCTCGCGATGTTCGGCGGCCTTCTCCAGCGTGCTGCCGTGCAAGCTGCCGAGCGTGTAATCGTTCATGTGCCAATTGATCACCGAGACATCGCCGACGTAACTGCCCGGCACGAACATCTTCGAGTCGATCACGCGGCGATACGTCCAGAAGTTCGGTTTGGTCGCTTCCGGGTCGCGGTCGCCCTTCGGGTAGAAGCTAAATTCCGGTTCGTTCCATTGGAACAACGGCTTGTCGGCGTTCGGGTAGCTCTTCCAGAAATCGTAGTCCTTCGGCTTTTCGATGACGTGCTCTTTGCCATCGTCGTGTTCCAGAATGAAGCACCACGTGAACGACTGAATATTGCCCGGCCGCGGCTTGTCGGCGGCGTTCGGTTCGCCCGTCATCGCCTTCGATTCCGAACCGGTGACGTGCTCCACTTTCGCCAACGGCAGCAGATCGCCTTCTTCGGTGGCATCGATGAAGTAATCGCCGCTCAACGTAAAATGCTTACCCGTACTTCGGTCTAACAGCGTCACCGATTCGACGCGATCACTTTTGAGCGTTGCGGAAATCGGCACGCACTGACGGTGGATCGTCAGTTGGCCGTTCGCCACATATGGCTTCAAGGTTTCTTCGAGTACCATCACGGCCACACGCGGCTCGTGGCACAACCGAGATACCCAACCGTTGCCGGGGTTGAGGTTCGTTGTGTCGCGAAAATCGGGCCGCATCGCTCGCTCGGTTCGCTTGCGATAGTGTAGCCGCACGGCGGTGCGGAAATCGCGATACGACTTCGCGCTGCCGCCCGTTTCGATCGAGTGATTTTCGTCTGGCGGCACGAGTTGCGAGGTGAGTTGCCCGCCGATCCAATCGGTCTCTTCGGTCATGATGACCTTCTTCGCGCCGCCCCGACAGGCCGCCAGCGCCGCCGCCACGCCACCAGTTCCACCACCGATGATGACGATGTCGGCTTTGTCATTTTGTGCCGCTCGCACGAAACTCGAAACCAAAATCCCAGAAGAAGTCGCAACGAATGCGCGACGAGATAACGTCATGGGAACCTACATCTGTTGTGTGCGTGTGGATTATCGTTCGGCGGGCAAGCCGACCGGTTGACCATTTTCACCTACGGTGAACAGCGACCGTATCGCCCGTGGCGTACGCAGGTAATTGGCATCGTCGGCCGGGTCGTCCCCGGCTAACTTCGGAATGTAACCTCGAAGCGAGTTTAGCAAAGGAAATCCGTCCGTCGATGTGTAATCGCGTACATTTCCGTTCGCGTTCAAACCGGCGTTGCTCAATACCTGAAATTGCTCGCTCACGACCGAATCCCAAACCGCACCCGTCCAGGGAAACACGTAACCTTGCTTATCCCAGACCTTCACTGGTTTCCATTTCGTATCGTCGTAAGTCGGTGACTGCCAATCGCCGACGACGGCGTCAATCGATTTCCAGTTGGCATCGGTTGCGGCGATCGGCACGGAT
>JAYSKW010000023.1:0-9996 GCA_043726085.1 Limnoglobus sp. | reverse complement strand
GTGTCGGGTTCCGGGTTGGCGGCCACCTTCGCGGATGTCAACTTGCCTCGAGTGGCAGACATATCGGCCCAGACCCGTACGCCCGTTTCAGCCTGAATGCAACGCAACTGCCCGTGACTGCACACGCCGTAAATCTGCGTGCCATCCAACACCGGCGTCGTCATGATCGAGTGTAAATCCTCGGTCACGTTCGGCATCTCGCCCTTCCCCTTCCCCTTCCAAACGGTCTTCGCGGCATCGGCACCGACTTCGACCAACATCGATCCGTTGTAGAACGAGGTCACGAACACGCGGTTCGTTCCGACTTGGATCGGCGTCGGGGCTGTCAGCGCGGCTCGCACTTCAAATGGCACCACCCACAATCGCTTGCCTGTCGCGGGATTCAACCCGACGAGTGCGCGCGAATGCCAGACTATGAGTTGCCGCACGCCGCCGAGTTCCATGAAGACGGGCGGACTGTAACCGAAATCGCCTTCGCAACTTTGCGATGCCCAAATCTTCTCGCCCGTCTTTTTGTTCAACGCGATCACCAACTGATCGGTCCCGCCACCGACGCAAATCAGTGCATCGCCATCGACGATCGGGTGACACGCGAAGCCCCACACAGGTACTTTCGCTTCAAAGTCCGCAACGAAATTTTTCTTCCAGACGACCGTGCCATCGGTCGCGTTCAGGCAGTGGAGATCGCCCATCGCGCCGAGAGCATAGACGCGGTCGCCATCGGCCGTTGGCGTGCAACGCGGCCCCGCCGAGTAGCTGATTTGGTACGCACACGGATACTCGTGCTTCCAGATCGCATCGCCAGTCTTGGCATCGAGTGCCACCACACGCTCGGTACCGCCCACCTTCAAGCTGCGATCGAACGGATTCGTCGATGTTTTCGCACCCGCTTCGACGACGCGATCCATCGCGAAGACTTTGCCATTCGCCACGGCCGGGCCGGAATAGCCGACGCCGATCGGCTTCTTCCAAAGCACCTTCGGCCCGTCTTTCGGAAAGGTACTCAGAATGCCCTCTTCGCGCCACACGCCATCGCGTTTGGTGCCGAGCCACTGCGGCCAGTCTTCCGCTCGCAGGTTCGTTATCCCAACAGCCGATGCAATCACAACCCACAATATCCGCACCATACGACCTCCCCTGAATTGTGCCGTCGATTCGGACTACGGCTCGATTGGTTCTCGCTGACGTCCGGTTGCTGCCGGTCTACGATAGTCTTACAGTGTAGAATTGTAGATGTTGCACGAGTTCGGGCGATTCCGAATTCCGAGCCGTGGGACTTTCCTCGATGACGGTGATGCATGTTTGAAGGTATGACGCGCGGGCTGAGCGATGCACTCAAAAAACTGCGTGGGCGCGGGCGACTCACCGAGGACAACATTCGCGAAGGTCTGCGCGAAGTCCGTCGGGCACTCCTCGAAGCCGACGTGAATTTCAACGTCGTCACCGAGTTCATCGGTAAAGTCGAGGCGAAAGCCGTCGGCCAAGACGTGCTCGCCCGCATCGATCCTTCGGAACAGATCGTCAAGATCGTCTACGAAGAACTCGTCGCACTGATGGGCCCGGTCGATCACAAAATCCCGCAACGCGGCGACCGCCCCGTCGTACTGATGCTCTGCGGCTTGCAAGGGTCGGGCAAAACCACGACTGCCGCGAAACTCGCACTGACGCTGAAAAGCAAGGGCCGCAAGCCACTCCTCGCCGCCGCCGACTTGCAGCGACCCGGTGCGGTCGAACAGCTTCAGACGCTCGGCGCGCAGATCGACGTCCCCGTTTACAGTGAAAAAACGACGCCGCTCGAAGTCTGCCGCAACGCCGTCGCGTTGGCGAAACGCACGCTCTGCGATGTCGTGATTCTCGACACCGCCGGCCGTTTGCAGATCGACGACGATCTGATGAACGAACTGAAAGCGATCGACAAGCAGGTCCGCCCCGACGAGGCGTATCTGGTCGTCGATGCGATGATCGGACAGGAAGCGGTGAACGTGTCGAAGGCGTTCAACGACGCGCTCGAACTGAACGCGGTGATTCTGACGAAACTCGATGGCGATGCCCGCGGCGGGGCCGCACTTTCGATCAAGCACGTCACCGGCGTGCCGATCAAATTCATCGGCGTCGGCGAGAAAATCGACAAGCTCGAAGAGTTCCACCCGGAGCGCATGGCAGGGCGAATCCTCGGCCAGGGCGACATGATGGGCGTGGTCGAGAAGATCAAGTCGATTCAAGATCAGATGTCGCAAGAGGATTTACAAAAGCAGCAAGAAAAGCTCTCGAAGGGCACGTTCACGATCAACGACTTCCGCAAGCAGTTCGAGCAACTTGCGGCACTCGGCATGAAAGACCTGATCGGCAAGATGCCGGGAATGTCCGAGATGATCCCCGAGGGAGAAGACCCCGAAGCCGCACTGAAACGGGTGCAGGGCATCATCGATTCAATGACGAAGAAAGAGCGTTTGGACCCCGACGCGATCGACATGAGCCGACGCCGACGCATCGCCACCGGAGCGGGGGTACAACCGCAAGAGGTCAAAGCGTTTCTGCAACAGTTCGACCAAGTCCGACTGTTGATGAAGCAAATGTCCGAAATGTCGATGTTCCAGAAAATGAAGATGATGGCCGGGATGGGCAAGAGTGGCGCATTCGCACCCGGCGGCATGAATAACATGAAGCTCAAAGGCGACACCGGCCACCGCAAGAGCGCGAAAGAACGTGCCGAAGATCGCAAAAAGAAAAAGAAGCGGTAGGCGTTCAAGAAATCCGATTTCTCACGCAGAGTCGCCAAGACGCAGAGAAAATTCATCTCGTAAACTCAGCGTCTTTGCGTCTCTGCGTGAGAATTCTTCGGTTTTTCACCTAAGATACAACTACCGAATGACCGCACTCCCGCCAGTATCGTTCTGAGGTCGCAGTATGTTGTCGATGCGTCTTGCCCTCTTCATGGTCGCGCTTTGGTTCGCCGCAACTGCGCGCGGGGCGGACCCGAAGGTCGATTTTTTCGAGAATAAGATTCGGCCCATCTTGGTAGGCTGTCAGACTTGCCACAACGCGACGAAAGAGAAAGGCGGGCTGCGGCTGACCGCGCGTGCCGAACTGCTGAAGGGCGGTGACACGGGGCCGTCACTCGATGTCGCGAACTTCGAGAAAAGCCTGCTGATGCAAGTCGTTCAGTACGATGGCGACATCAAAATGCCGCCGAAGGGCAAGTTGCCCGACGCGCAAATTGCCGACATCGCCACGTGGGTAAAAGCCGGTGCAGTATGGCCCGAAGACCGTGCGGAGGTTGCATCGAGTAACGCGAAAGAGATGGATGTACGCACGTTGGCGGCGGGGCATTGGTCGTTCCGACCGATTGCGAATCCGGCGGTGCCAATTGCGAATATCGCGAACCCGATCGATGCGTTTTTGCGTGCGAAACTCTACGCAGCGGGGTTAAAACCCGCGTTGCCTGCGACCAAACGCACGCTGATTCGCCGGCTCACGTTCGACCTCATCGGCTTGCCACCGACGCCGGCGGAGATCGATGCGTTCCTCGCGGATGACACGCCGACTGCCTACGAAACGTGCGTCGATCGGCTGTTGGCGTCGCCGCATTACGGCGAACGCTGGGGCCGCCACTGGCTCGATCTCACGCGGTACGCCGAGACGATGGGCCACGAGTTCGATTTTGAAATCGCCGACGCTTGGCGGTACCGCGACTACGCGATTCGCGCGTTCAACACCGACTTGCCGTACGACCAATTCGTGCGCGAACAAATTGCGGGCGACCGACTGACACCGCGTTGGCACCCGACGGACCGCACGAACGAAGCACTCGTCGCAACCGGATTTTGGCACCTCGGCGAAGGCAAACATTCGCCCGTCGATGTAAGACAAGAGCAAGCCGACCGCATCGATAACATGATCGACGTCTTCGGCAAAACCTTCCTCGGTTTGACGATCTCGTGTGCCCGTTGCCACGATCACAAGTTCGACCCGCTCCCCACCCGCGACTACTACGCGCTCTACGGCATCCTCAGCAGTTCGCGTTACCAACACGCTTTCATCGACGATCCGGCGAAGTTCGATTTGCTTCTGGACAAGCTCAATACGGCTCGTGGCGAAGTGCAAGAATCACCGCCTGCGGATGTGACACCATCGAAAGAGTACGCGAACTGGATCGCGAATTCGCATCCATTCGAGTCCTTCGGTGCAGACTGGAACCTGCGTTGGCCCACAACGGGACACGCTTTCCGCCTGACGGATCGCGTCCCACATAGCGGTCGCGAATCGTCGGTACTGCGTGGCACGCTGCGTTCGCCGACGTTCAAAACCGAATCGCGATATGTCTCCGTCCGCGTGGCCGGTCGCCATTCGCGTATCAATCTGATTCTCGATAACTTCCAACTGATCCAAGATCCGATCTACGGCGGCCTGCGAAAAGGCGTCGATCACGGCGAAGAGTATCAGTGGGTCGTATTCGATCTCGGCATGTGGCCGAACCACAATGCCTACCTCGAACTGATCGACGACGAAAAAGGGTATCTCTCGATTCTCGAAGCGCGATTCAGTGACAGCCCACCGCCAGCCGCACCGAAACGACTCGCGATTCTACCGAAGGCCATGCCGGAACTCGAAGCGAAACTTGCCGAGGTTCAGCGTAGCCCGGCTATGGTCGACGGCACCGGTTTGAACGAGCGCGTCTTCGTTCGTGGCAACCACAAAGCCCCGGGCATCATGGCCGAACGCTGCAATTTGGAACTGTTCCGCAAGCCCGATGCGAAGTCCCCACCCCAAGGCAGCGGGCGGCTGGAGTTGGCGAACGAAGTCGCCACGCTCGCGAATCCGCTGTTCGCCCGTGTGTACGTCAATCGCATCTGGCACCACCACTTCGGCGTAGGCCTCGTGCCCTCGACCGACGATTTCGGCAAACAGGGTCAGACGCCGAGCCACCCGGAGTTACTCGACTGGCTTGCGACGACCTTTGCGAACGATGGCTGGTCGACGAAGCGACTGCACAAACGCATCTTGCTCAGCGATGCCTACCGGATGTCATCGCAAGCACACCTAGAGACGGCAGCGAAGGCGACGACGGTCGATCCACAGAATCGGCTTCTGCACAAGGCAAATGTGCAACGTCTCGAAGCCGAGGCGATTCGCGACGCGATGCTGGCAGTATCGGGGCAACTCGATCGCAAGATGGGCGGGCCGAGCGTGATGCCGCACTTGACCGAGCATATGATCGGCCGCGGCCGGCCCGGCAGTTCGGGGCCACTCGATGGTAGCGGGCGTCGCAGTATCTACATGGGCGTGCGCCGCAATTTCCTGAATCCGCTGTTCGTGGCGTTCGATTACCCGACGCCATTTACGACCATCGGTCGGCGTGGCACCTCGAACGTGCCCGCACAGGCGCTCGTGTTGCTGAACAATCCGTTCGCGATTCAGCAGGCGGAAATCTGGTCGAAAGGCACTGCGAGTTCGCCAGAAGAGCGCGTGCGGAAAATGGTTGTCACCGCGTTTGGCAGAACCGCAACCGATGCGGAACTTTCAGAGGCACTCACGTTCGTTGCCGAACAGACGAAGGAATCGAGCGAGAAAGAAGCCTGGGCCGACTTCGCGCACACGCTGTTCAACGCGAAGGAATTTCTGTTCATCGAGTGATTCATTCGACGAGTCGCGGATTCGCCCAGTTCACATCGGCGTGAACGTCGCCACCTGGGCCGAAATCGACTTCGATCATCAAGTGTTTGCCTTTCGCAATATCTACCCGCACGGTTACCGCATTCTGTGCGACGGCTTTTGACTCGCGCACTTCGCTATCGACGAGAATACGAACGATCGCCGCACCGCGTGCACCGGTGATCGGGTCGAGGCCGATGGTGGCGTCGAAGCGGCGAAACTTGCCATCGAGTGCGTACGTCCGCACAGCGTGCGGGTGGGTGCCGAAGCCGCGATCGAACGTGCTGATGCCGTCGGCGGTCTTCAGCCGAAGCGGTCGATCCTTCGCGCTGCGGTTCGTCGCCCACGGCCACGTCACTTCGCCGAACGGTTGCAGTTTCTCGGTTAATGGCCGCAACTCGGTGAGGTCGATTGCCTTCGGATTCATGCCATCGAGCGCGACGACTTCGCCGAGTGGCACTTCGATTTTCGTACCGAAAACCGTTGTGCCGCGTAGTGTCGTGGCATCGGCGGTGATCGTGGTCAGCGTAAATCGCGAGCCGTTGGCAGTCACCAATCGCACGGTCCGCCCTTTCGGTTTGCGTGCCACCGTCAGGCTCGGGTTAAGCGCGACGGCGGCGATGCTGCTCGCTTCCAACGCGACCGATTTCCCGTTTACTAACACCTTTAGCGAGCCGCCATCGCCCAGTCGTTCGATGTCGCCGATCTGCACGTCGCCATTTCGTAGTAACACGTAATCTTTTTTTCGCTCGGCAGGCAGCCACGGGTACCGGTCCGGAAACGCGGACAGATCGCCGGGGATCGACGTGTACCAGATCACTTGCACAAAACCGAACGGCACGCGCCATTCCGCCGTAGCACGCAAACGCACGGCGGTGTCGTCGCCACCGATGATTTCGCCACCGATCCGGTCGCCATTCGCAAGGATCACGCCACTGCGTACGGGGTAGCTGGGACGTGGCATTTTTTGTTGCTGAATCGACAAGACATCGGTTGCCGGTATCGTTGCGGTTGGGTTGCGGAATTGCACCGCCCCCGCCGCATCGATGCGGTCGATTGTGCCGGCGCGTTCGCCGTCTGCGATCGTATCTACGACGAACGCCGGGGCCGATGGCGGCGCGAATGCAACGAGATGCAGTACGAGTGCGAGTATCATTGTCTACTTCTTTGCCTTACGTTGCGCGGGTGTGAGTGGCACGACTTCGATGATGTCCTCCTGTAAATTCGCACCCGGAAGATTCGCACCGAAATGTATGCACTGTCGCTTTCCACCGTCGTCGACCAGGTCCGGCCCGGTGCTCCAGAGGATCGCTTGGCCGGGTAATATATCGAGTTGTTGTCGCGGACTCCAATCGGGTAGAGGCGGTCCAACCGGACCTCCATCGAAGGCGATTTCGTTTTGCTCGCCGAAAGGGGGGAATGGCCACAACACGATTGCACCGGCCACGGCTGCGACGGCTTGGAGATCCAGCGTTAGATTTTCACTTTCCGCAATACCCGGAATAATCATCGGCTTATGCAGTTGTCCCATTGCCAACATTCCACCACCAATTGCTACGTGTGCGAGCCATTCGTGATCTTGTACCAACCCAAAACCCGGCAGTCTATTTGAACTGAGTTCGTGTTGCGATTCAAAATCTCCTTCGATCGTTTCCCCGGTCGAGATGCGATAGCGGATCGGCTTGCCGTCGTACGGGTCGAGCGGCACGGCCGGCAGGTACTTGGGTACGAGTGCGTCGAGACTGGACGGCAGCGAACCGACCTCCGCACGGTATAAACAGACTGCCGCCTTCGTCGCTTGCATTCGCGCACGGGTCACGACGTGTTGACTGCTGATTACTCCGTAAGGCGGAAACCCACCGATTTCAAAGACGAAATTGTCGCCCGTGAAACGCGCCATCTCGGAGATGCGAAACAACTGATTTTTGTAGTCGTTTCCTAAGCCGATGATACGATGCAGTCTTTCGCGCTCCCACGGTACCACCCACGAAAACGAGAGCAGATTCGCTTCGAGTTCGGCAAGTGCCGCGATGGGTGATTTTTCGTTCGAGCGATTCGCTGGGTGCATTCGGTCGATCAGCGTTTGCTTGAGCCACTGGCTGGGCGCATTGAACGTATTGCGGGCGATCATGCGTTCGACGGTGAACATTTCCAGCGATTCGGGTGGCCGCGTAGCCGTGTGGTGATCGAGTACCGCGATCAGCTTTCGCAGTAAATCTGGTCGACCTTCGAGCCGTTCAATCCAACTGCTGATCGACATTAACGCATCGTTTTCCCCTGCGATGCCGATACGATGGCAGGCCGTCGGTTGCTGCGTTCGCGCATTGCGTGTGATCGCGAGTGCCGTTTCGAGGCAGGTGAGGTAAGCCTCCGGGTCGCCCGCCGCCTGTTTCTGATACCCGCGCGCGAGCAAGGAGATGATCAACTGGCGCGAATCGGAAATATCGCGAGTGGGAGTCGTGTGAATGAGTCCGCGTGGGTTCTCGATCGGTCCGAGCGGCTTCTTGACAATTTCGCGAGCTTCGACATCCCATTCATTCGCGAATTGTTTATCCATCCACGCTTCGAGGTCCGGTCGGTTCGTGGGCCAACCGTACTTGATAATGGAATGAATCTGCGACTGATACGGAAGTACGAATTGTCCGCTCAAGTTATTGTTTTCCGCAACTTGTGGAAACAACGGGCGATCCGGTTGACCGAAGTTATTGCTTTCCCGATACAGCGAGACAACGCGACGGTAGGCGCGGCCGCCGTCTTCGCTGTCGAGTTGCGGAACGGTGGCCGCGAACCGAATGTCGTCGTCGGTTTCGGGCAACAACGGGACTTCGATCGCACGGTACAAGACCGCGAACGCGGTGAAGGAGATCATCGCAACACCGACGCTACCGAGCGCGACGAGTGGTCGTCGCGTGCCGAGCCGATCCGATGCCCATGCCCGCATGAGGAACCGTGCGGCGATTAGCGCGAGTAACGGCACGATGAATAACTGCCATGCGTGAACGCCGCCCGTGAGCAGCGATGGCAGCCAGAGTAACGCGAGTGGCCCTCCCACTAAAAATCCAACGCCGACGGCCACGACGGTTTTGCGAAACAGTAGCCCCGATACCAGCCCGAAAGTGTATCCGTGCAACATAAACATCAGCAGGAAATAAACGAGCGACCAACCGTCGACGGTGAATAGTCCACTTCGCAACACCCCGCCTGCGCGTTCGCTACGGTCTTCCATCGCGCAATGCAAAATGCTGGGAATCACGACTGCCAACGACCACGCCAACGTGACGGCGAACCCGCTCGCGATCTTGGCGAACCAGAGCCGCCCTGTGGGGATGCGACGCTCGCCCCAATAGGCCCACGAGCCACCGGTTTGCTCATCGGACCAACCGAGGACGGCGGCAAGTACCCCGGCGAACAGCGTGGCCGACGGCCAGACGAACAACATCGGCACATCGGGGTGCAGTGCCAGCGCGCCGACCGCGAGGCTGATGATCAAACCGATAATTAGCGGCCACCGCATCTGGCGGAATGCCAACCAGGCGAGGGCGCGAAACCCGAAGCCGAGCCGACGCTCGACCGCACGGCGTGCGGATTTCTTTGCCGTGCCGATCAGCCCCGGCGTCAGTTCCAAGGCAATTCGCAAGCGGTCTGGCTTGGTGAACACGGCATACGACAGCACGATCGGGATGAGGATTTGCAAGTAGGCGCTGGCGTGGATCGGCAAGTCCATCGATTCCTGTTCGGAACGGTTCGCTAGTCCCATGGATAGGAACACCACCGTAACGAACGGAAACACGAACAGCCCGACAAGCGTGGCGAATACTAATCCGAGGCCACACGCGGCGAGCGTCGAATTCGAGAAAGAGGAACCGAACGTGCCCCAGCCAAACGCCCCCACCGCGAGCACCAACCCCCAGAACACCCACATCATTTGCAATCGTCCACTGCCGAAGACACCTGCGAATAACGCCGCCATCAACAGTGCGATGGCCACCATCACAACGAGTACGAACCCTGCGATCATCTTTGCCCGCCAGACGCGCCTGCGGTTCGCGGGGAGTTGTTCGAGGAAATGGAACGTGTCGTTTTCCCGTTCGCCCGCAAACAACGCCCCGCCGATTACGATGCCGGCTGTGAGGACGATCGCTATCGCGGTCAATCGCGGTGCATTGGTCAACGAACGGAGACTCAACGCGCTATCATCGGCATTGCTCGTACCACCGAACACCGCCGTCGCAGCGATGATTCCGCTGCCCATCAGAACGAGCGCGATCAGGATCGCGCCTTGCTCGCGGATTTCTTTCCAAAGTACGGCACGGGTCATGGCTACACCCCTTCTTCGTACAGTTC
>JAYSKW010000022.1:0-2707 GCA_043726085.1 Limnoglobus sp. | reverse complement strand
TTCCAATCCAGACGCTTCGCCGGCCCGGAGATTCGCTCCGGATATGCCAACGCGAACTGGATCGGCAACCGCATATCGGGCGGCGAGAGTTGCGCGAGAACCGAACCATCGACGAATTCGACGAACGAATGCACGATCGATTCGGGGTGAACAATCACGTCAATTTTGTCGGGCATTAACCCGAACAGCCAACGCGCTTCGATGACTTCGAGTGCCTTGTTCATCAGCGTGGCCGAATCGATGGTGATCTTCGGCCCCATTTGCCACGTTGGATGGTGCAATGCTTCGGCAGGAGTGACGGTTTCGAGGTCTGCCGCGTTTCGCCCGCGAAACGGCCCACCGCTGGCCGTCAGTACAATCCGTTCGACATCGACGGGGCCATATCCCGCCATCGCCTGGAAAATGGCCGAGTGTTCGCTGTCGACGGGCAAGAGTTTCGCCCCGCGTCGTGCCGCGAGTTCGGTAATGAGCGACCCGCCGACAACCAGCGTTTCTTTGTTCGCGAGTGCGACAGTTTTACCGCATTCGAGCGCCGCCCACGTGGCACACAGCCCCGCCGCGCCAACGACGGCGGCAACGACGACATCGACCGCATCATCGGCCGCCACGCGAATCGCGGCATCCGGCCCGCTCAAACACTCGGTGCCGGGCGGAAACTGGCTGCGGTCCGCCTTCGCGAAACCATCGGGATCGGTGAGGATCGCATATTGGGGCCGAAACTCGCGGCATTGCTCGGCAAGTAACTGCCAACGCGAATGCGCACACAGTGCAAAGATTTCAAAGCGATCCGGGAAATGGCGAACGACATCGAGCGTATTCGTGCCAACCGAGCCAGTACAACCGAGCACGGCCACCCGTCGGCGGGCGGGGTGGCGCTTCGATTCTGAAACGGAATCCGTCACTCGGGGCACCACAGGATGGGAAATCGCCAGCGTGCCGTTGAGACACGTCGCACCGGCATTATAGGGATACCAAAAGCAAACTGCGGCGGGTACCGGGTGATATGTCACCCGTGTGCCTGCCGCAGCTGACTGTATTGAGTCCCTTGCGGGATTACTGTCGGTTCAAAAGCAACGTCGCCCCGAGGAACACGAGCACCATCAGGATGATCGTAGCCGCGACGATGCCGAGCGTCCCGAAGGCGGGTTTACGCGAGTCGTCGTCTTGCGGCATCCAACCGCCCGGAATGCTTTGCCGTGCGGCATCGGCGTACGGTGGCGATTCCGGAGCAACGGGTGTCAGTGGGACGTCGTTCGGGTCGTACGCCTGTTGCACGGCGGCACGACTCGGGAACATCGGACCGGAAGTCCGAACCGGCACGGGCGTACCGACTGGCGGCGACATGCCACCCATCTGCGAACTTTTCGTGCCGGGGTTCCCGTTCGATTTTTGCGGGAAGCTGCTTCGACTTGGGAAATTCGGCATACCGCCCGGTGCGGGTGGCGGTGTTTGTGGCCCCGAAGGCATCGCCCGGCCCCGCGTCGCGGGCGGTGCCATGCTCGCCATGCGGGAAGGCGACGCTTGTGCAGGTGCTTCCGGTAAACCGGTCATTCGACCCGATGAACCCGACAGTTGCGATGACGCACGAACGCCGGATCGACTGCCTGCACCGGCCGTCGAAGAATAGCGAGCCGTACTCTGCGATCGCGATTGTTGATCGGCGGTTTGCTGGCCTTGCATCAGATCGCCGAGGTATGGCTCGAGGGCTTCGACGACCTCGTCCAACCCGCTGTAGCGGTCTTCGGGCTTCTTCGCCATGAGCCGATGGACGACTTCCACGACGACGTCGGGAACTTCGGGTGCGTAGTCTTTGATTGGCATTGGCTCTTTGTTCTGGTGAGCCATCATCTTCTCGACCGCACTGCCTTCGGGGAACGGCATTTGACCCGTCAAGCAGTTATAAAGCACGCAACCGAGGCTGTACTGGTCGCCCGCCGGGGTGCGATTCGTCGGTTCGAGAATACTTTCAGGGCTGGCACAATCGAGGCCGCTGGTCAGCGTGTTTGCGGTCGACATCGTATCGACGAGCGATTCGCCTTCGTTTTCGACCAGTAGCGAGCCGATACCCGAATCGAGGATGCGAACTTGGTTATCCGAACCGAGCAGCAAGTTCGATGGCTTGATGAGGCCGTGAAACAGATTGTTCTGGTGTGCGACGGCCAATCCTTGGGCGACTTGCACGCCGATCATCGCCGATTGCGAGACCGACAGTTTGCCGTGCTGTTGGATCACCGTTTCGAGGCTCTGCCCTTCGACGAGTGGCCATACGAGATAGTGCAACCCGCCTGCCGTGCCGACGTCCACGAACGGGACGATCGCCGGGTGGCTGAATTGGCCGAACGAACGCACTTGGCGTCGGGCCAAACGCACGTTCCACATGCTCCGACGGGGAAGCACCTTGACGGCGTAAAAGTTTTGATCGTTCTTGGAGTTGGCCTTATACACCTGGCCCATGCTCCCCTGACCGATGGCGTCGAGGAGAACGTACGGCCCAAGCACGAGGCCCTGGGTCTTGCCGTTGAGAATCCGTTCGGCCTGGAACCCGGTGAGCGTCCCTTGATGAACGAGGTACTCGGCGAGTGCCGGTGCTTCGGCACGCGGGTTCCGTTTGAGGAATTCGCTGACGATTTGATCGAGTTGACCGCGGTCGATCAAGCCGCTCCGTCGCAGATCCCAAACGAACCATTCACATGCGCCCAGATCGTTA
>JAYSKW010000021.1:0-5497 GCA_043726085.1 Limnoglobus sp. | reverse complement strand
ACGCTCCAGCGGCAAGCCTACGGCTACCGCGACCAGGAGTTCTTCGAACTACGCATCTACGCAATCCACAAGGCCAAGTACGCACTTGTCGGATGAGCCTTAAATACTGGCTGGGTCGACGTGTTCGCGGATGGCGCGTTTGACGCCGCCGACCATTCGCGTGTGAATCAGGAAGATCGCGAAGCCGACGAACAGCACGATGCCGGGGACCGCTATCGCCTGCGTCTTGGCATCGAGGCCGTTCCACTTCGACCAGATATTCGCGTTCACCCAATCGCCGTAAATCTGGTTCGCCACACAGGCGGTCACCGCAATCGAGAACAGCGTACCTTTGAGGATCAACACGCGGTTGATGCGACCGCTGGCGGTCGCGTTCTTGAGATATGCAGCGATCCGCCCGAGTGATGCGAAGAACCAGACTTCTGCGATCAGGCCGAACGCCAGGAACGCGGCGAGGCCGAACCGCTGGATCACCCCGCCGATGCCGTCGGTTTGTAATAGATTTGTCTGCGTGAGGTCGTGGAGTTTCGTTTGAAGATTCGCACCGACGATCGGCGACGATTGGAATTTCGGCATGAAGCCATCTTTGACGCCGAGGCCGGTGATCGCGAGCAGAGCGATAGCCCCGCCGACCGCAACGAGCGTTGCTAACGACGAAGCGAGTGCGGGGCCGCGTGCATACGAAGAACTCGGGGCCGCCGAGACACCCATCCGCCCGATCAACAAGCAGAATAACGCCAACACGATGGGAACCATCACGGCACCGACGCCGATTTCCGTCGTGCTCGAAACGGTATCCATCGCGAGATAGCCCGGCATTTTATCGGGAAGGTTCACGCCGAACTGCGCGAGGATCGGGATCAGCGTCGCACCGACGACCGCCAGGAATGCGAAGAATCCAGCGCACTGCACCCAGCCCAGACCCTTGCGAACGCGGTTCCATCGCGTGTCGTCAGATTCGGTTTTCTTCGCCGTGGCAGGCCGGCCAGGCTTCGCCATCGGCTCGGAATACTTACGCGGGTCGGGAGGAACGCGGCTCCCGTGCGTGTTTGGTGGCGTGCCAGGTACCGGTCGAATCGGTTCGGTTTCCGGCATACCCGCAATGTCGTACGACGAACGCGGCCCGTTCGACGCCGGTGGGAACGCCGCCGGTTTCGGCCCTTGTTGTGTCTGCGCGCTGTCTTTGCCAAACACGGGCGGCGTCCCCGTCCACGGCCCACCGACTGGCGGGAACGGCAACGGCCGGTTCGCTTTGTCCGAATGATCCGTGCCCATCGGCGCGCCGAACACGGAAGCCGCCGCCGCCGAATTCGGCATATCGGCGTTGATCGTCAGGACCGTGCCGCACGTCGGGCAGCGGCCCTTTTTGCCCGCAGAGTCATCCGGCGCGTGCAATACGCCGCCGCAATTGTTGCAGGTGACTTTGATCGGCATGGATGTCAACCCTCAAGTTTCCGTGCGATGACCGATATGTATTCAGGGAAGTTTACAAGTCTGGCGTGCGGCGTGCAGGGGTTTCATGCACGAAAATTAATCTTGCAACGAAATCGCGAATGTCACCGTGGCTGCGGACGTTTCCATTCGGGGTCGTACTCGAGCGAAAACAGACGTTGAATCTGTGCGGCCCGATCGAGATTCCCACTCGATAAAAGCGCAACTGCCGCATGAATTCGCTGCGTTCGTGGGTCGCTGTTCGCTTTATCCGCACCGCTCCCGCGATCGATCCGATCGAGGATCGCGGCCAAGGTGAGTAACTGACAGCGCGCTTCGAGAAAAAATTGATCGAGTGCAACATCGGCGGCGAGCGGGGTCATGATCGCGAAGCTCCGTAGCGGACTTTCACATCGAGGGAAATTAAGTCGTTCAAACTGCCAGAGCGGAAACCTTCGAGGTCGATCGTCACGAATTGAAAGCCGATCTCGCGGAAGTTGCGGCTCAACTCGCTACGGATCGGCTCGTTACTGAGCCGGGCGATGTCCACCGCTGGCACTTCGATCCGCGCGATGTCGCCTTCATGATAACGCACCCGACAGATGCGCAACCCGAGCGACTTTAGATATTCCTCGCCGCGTTCGACTCGCAACGTGCGTTCCGCCGTCGCCGCCAGTCCCGGCGCAATCCGACTCGAGAGACATGGCGCAGCCGGTTTGTCCCACGCGGGCAACTCCCAGAGTTTCGCGAGCGCCCGGACATTGGCCTTCGTAAACCCCGCTTCTTGCAACGGGTGTCGCACCGAATGTTCCGCCGCCGCACGCAACCCCGGCCGATAATCCCCCGCATCATCGAGGTTCGCCCCGCTACACATCACCGTCACACCAAGCATGGGCAGGATCGCATCGATTCGCGAATACAGTTCGGTTTTGCAATGATAACACCGACTGCCATCGTTCTTGATGTAGTCGGGGTTCGCGAATTCATCGGTGCGAACGACTTCATGCCGAATGCCGATGAGCTTCGCCAACTGGATGGCCGCGAGCAACTCACTGCGTGGCACACTCGCACTGTCCGCCGTCACCGCAATCGCGGCATCGCCAAGCGCCACGAACGCCGCCTTCGCAACGACGGCACTATCGACGCCCCCACTAAACGCCACCGCCACCCCCGGCAACCCCCGAAGGATCCCCAGCAGCGCGTCGTGTTTCAGAACGATGTCGGATTCCACAGTCGTCATAGAGTTTATTGTAGCGGAACTCAAACGCACGAAAATCGCATCCTCAACGTGGGGCACGTTTTTTACGTGCCATTCTCAACAACCATTGAAATCTCGCGACTTCGGCTACAAAAAAGACATTCTCACCGACCGACGAGGATCGCTTCCGTGAAACGGATGACCGGGACTACCGCGATATTCAACGGGCGATTGATCGTTGGGACGGGGGCGGCACCGATCCGAGACGGATTGCTCATCGTCACCGATGGCCGCATCGCCTACGTCGGATCGGCAGTGGCAGCTCCGCCGTTGCCCCCGAACGCGGAGAGGATCGATGCCCGTGGCGGGACGATCCTACCCGGCCTCGTCGAGGCGCACTTCCATGCCACGTACTTCAACATTGCGGCGCTCGAAGATTTGGACATCAAGTACCCCGTCGAGTACGTCTCGCTGCTTTCGTCGGTCAACGCGCGACTCGCACTCGAATGCGGCTACACAGCGGCTCGTTCGGGGGGCTGCTTATTCAACGTCGATGTCTGGCTCAAAAAGGCGATCGAAGAAGACCTCATTCCAGGGCCGCGATTGGCTACGAGCGGGCGCGAGATCTGTTCCGCCGGCGGGCTGATGGACTGGAACCCCGAGTTCCGCAAGATCGGCATGGAAGGCTTGGTGTTCATCGTCAACGGGGCAGACGACGCACGGCGAGCGGTTCGCGCGTTAGTGAAGGATGGCATCGAATGGGTGAAGACATACCCGACTGGCGATGCGGCCTCACCCGACGCGAACGACCACCACACGTTGTGCATGACGTTCGACGAAATGCACGCCGTGGTGGCCACCGCACACAACCACAAGCTCAAAGTGACCGGCCACTGCCGTGCCACCGAGGGGATCAAGAATGCTCTGCGTGCCGGGTACGACGCCATCGAGCACGGGACGTTTATCGACGACGAAGGCCTGGAACTCTTGTTGAAACGCGATGTGCCGTGCGTGCCAGCACTCTATTTCGAGAAAGCGAGCGTCGAACGCGGTGAGGAGTTCGGCCTGTCGCAACGGGTGATCGATGGCCACAAAGAGACGCTCGAAGCGGGTGCGGAGAGCGCCCGTCGCATCCTCCGTGCCGGTGGTCGCCTGGGTATGGGTGGCGACTATGGCTTCGGCTGGAACCCGCACGGCGATTATGCGCGCGAACTCACGTTCTTCGTGAAGGACGTCGGGCTGACGCCGTTGGAAGTCCTCACCTGCGCGACGAAGACGGGCGCGGAAATCATGGGTCGCGGCGGCGAGTTCGGCACGTTGGAAAAGGGTAAGCTCGCCGATGTGCTCGTAGTGGACGGGGACGTGATCGAACACATCGCAATCCTCGAAGACCGCACGAAGTTCATCGCGGTGATACAGGGCGGAATCGTGAAGGCGGGCCAACTCGCGAAGCCGTTCCCGACGCTCGTGAAGTGCGAGCAATGAGCGAGTCGATCCGTTCGCCTATCGAGCGAGTTTTTCGAGGGCCGCCCGATCTGCATTACGTGGAATTTCCTTCGCCCCAACCGACGCTGTTACTGTTGCACGGCGTGGCGCGCGATGGTCGCGATTGGCAACCGCTCTTGCCCGAATTACTCGATCAATGGCATGTCGTGATACTCGACTTCCGGGGGCACGGCGCATCGGGGCACGTGCCGGGGTCGTACCTCGTCGCCGACTATGCGCGGGATGCGGTGGCGTTCGTTCGCGGCACGTTTTCGACACCTATCACTGTGATGGGGCACTCGCTCGGCGCGATGGTCGCTCTGAATTTGGCGGCCGAATGTGCGCCGCTTGTCGAGCGTGTGGTGTTGGAAGATCCGCCATTTCACACGATGGGCGACCGCATCGGCACTACACCGTATCAGGCTCAGTTTGCAGGAATGCGAGACGTTGCGCTGCGCGGTGGAAGCCTCGAAGAAATGACCGACGCCCTCGCCGACATTCGGATTCCCTCGCCACAGGGGATGAAGCGATTCGGCGACATTCGCGATCGCGGCTCGCGGCATGTGAGTGCGGAGTTCCTCATACGAGTCGATCCGGAACTGTTCGTGCCACTCGCGGCGGGTCGGTGGCTCGAAGAGTACGATCACGCGGCACTTTGGCACCGCGTCGTCTGCCCAACCTTGCTTTTACAAGGCGACCCAACTGCCGGCGGAGCGTTCGCCGACGAGGATGTCGCAACCGCATGTCGCAGCCTCCGCGTTTACCGGCACCGGCAGTTCGCAGGCGTCGGACACCAAATCCACCGCACCGTGCCCGCAGAGGTCGCATCGATCTTGCGCGAGTTCTCCCGGACCACATGATGTGGAGCACGCGTCTCGCGTGTAGGGCCATCACTGGAACCGTTCGCGAAGTTGGAGTGTGATTGGCCCTTGCTTGCCGGTGCCGATGAGGCGGTCGTCGACTTTGGTGACCGAAATCACTTCGGCGGCGGTGCCAGTGAGGAATAGTTCGTCGGCGATGTAGCGGCAATTCCTGGGGCGGCGATGATCTTAAACAATTAACGTTTTTCTAGCGTTGTCAACATCGTTTTGATTGCAACCTGAGCTTCTTTAGCGGGCAATACCAACGTCTCGATGAACGGTGCTTTAGCGATTACGATGCCAATCACCAGACCGCTTTGATCGACGACGGGGGAACCGCAATGCTCGGGTCGCGTCACAAAATCGGTGGCCAAGACATTGGCAAATCCGCTGTGTCGATAACTGTAAGGCTTCACACTTTGTGGTAACCGTTCACGGGACAGAATGTATTTTCAACGTACCATACGCCGTAGGTCGTGGTCGAAGAGGCTTTGCGATGAGGCCCGACAGAACATCAACGACA
>JAYSKW010000020.1:0-1303 GCA_043726085.1 Limnoglobus sp. | reverse complement strand
AAAACGGCGGGTAATTCGCGATGAAGTAATTGCCGAGGCCAGTTTTCTCGTCTGCAACGGGGTTCATGTTTTAACCTGGATGTTACCGCGAGCAGGGTTTTTGCACGATTCTTCACGATCGTGCCGTTACGTTAAAAGTATATCGTTACCGA
The DNA here is from genome assembly GCA_043726085.1 of Limnoglobus sp. Lineage (GTDB taxonomy): Bacteria > Planctomycetota > Planctomycetia > Gemmatales > Gemmataceae > Limnoglobus. Next base: position 1,151 of record JAYSKW010000020.1, on the reverse strand, counting down.
CACCATCGACCGTTTCGGATACCCGAAAACGACCTCGATCTTACAGTCGAATTCGAGATCCCAACCTTGCACGATCCGGATTATCGTTAAAGATTGCCGCGGGCTTAGGTCGAATATACGAGTGTGAAACGCTTTACTCCGATCGTGTTCGTGCTGTGCATTGGCTGCGCGGACTTCCGTTCGTCGCGCGGGCCGATCGTGGTGCCGCAACCGGCACCGGCGGACGGGCATCACTATCGAATCGGCTGCCCAGACGTGCTCGAACTGAGGTTCGTCGATCGTCGCGAGTGGGATGCCATCGTGACGGTCGATGTCGATGGGCGGATTTCGATGGGCGAATCGGGCACGATTCGCGTGGAAAATCTGACCGCAACTGAAGCGAGTGTGGAAATCGGGCGGGCGGTCAATATCGACGTCGATCGACTTCATTTAAAGGTCATTTCGTACAAAGCTCACCGCGTTTACATTACCGGCCCCGACAACAAACGCACGCGAACGGTGCCGTATCGAGGGCCCGATTTCGCGGTCGATTTCTTGTTGAACGCCGGTGCCATCCTACCTGCGACGACCCAGTTGAACGACATTTCCATCGTCCGAGCCAACGTCGCCGAGGGGAAGGCGAGCGAGTTGTTCTACGTCGATGTGGAAGCCGTCATCCTCGACGGCGATTCGCGAACGAATGTTCGCATACAGCCATCTGATCACATTTACGTCGGCGAAACCCGGCGGTCGAGTTTCAGCCGACTGCTACCGAAGTGGCTCCGCCCGTTCTACCAAAGTCTCGTCGGTCTTTGGCCGATGGATGCAACTCGCAGCAGGGCGGATGGATGATGGACTTACCTCGCCGCACCTTGGATTCTCCCGCTCGAACGTCTACAGTAATTGTGTCACGCCAGGGGTGCCGACTTCGTACGAGTCGGCTGAGAACAAACCCTTAGAACCTGACCCGGATTCTGCCGGGTGAGGAAGGCTTTCGGAAATGCGGAATACGACCCGTTTCTCCGCGTCTCACAGCACGTTTTGCAAATAATCCCATGACACAACTCGAATCAGCTCGTGCGGGCACCATTACCCCGGAGATGGCATTCGTCGCCAAGCGCGAAGATTTGTCGCCGGAACTCATCCGCTCCGAGGTCGCGCGCGGGCGGATG
>JAYSKW010000019.1:0-8834 GCA_043726085.1 Limnoglobus sp. | reverse complement strand
GAAATCGCGAACGTATGCGAGCGCGACCTTCTCGGCTTCGACCTTCGTTTGCGTGTAGCCATCGATGTGGTTGAGCGGCAACGGCTCGGTTTCATCGGTACCGTAATGGTGCCGGGCCGCATAGACGCCCGAACTCGACACGTGTACGAAACGCTGGAGCGGCTTACCCTTTACGGCTTCGAGTAAAATGCGAACGCCTTCGACGTTCACTTTGCGATACTCTTCGACCGGCCCCCAATCGCCGACCTTCGCTGCCGAGTTCACCACGACATCGACACCGTCGGTGGCACGACGAATCGCTTTGACGTCGTTGAGGTCGCCGAGGACGATCTCGGCCCCGATTTTTTCGAGGAGTGTGCGATCCGCAGTCGGGCGAACGAGAACCCGAACCTTGGCCCCACGCGCGATGGCGCGCTCGGCAACATGGCTACCGACGAACCCGGTGGCACCAGTAATGAAGTAGGTGGTCATACTTAGCGTTGTCCGATTCGAGCGGCCCTTCGGCAACCCTGGCATCGATCTTGACACCTTTTCTGATGCTCGGTATTCGGCTCAGACGTACGCATGGATTGCGTGGCTGGGGAAATGTAGGGGGATCGTCGATGACCGTTCGCCGTCCAACTGTCTTGGGTGTAATGGCCCTGGCTTTTGTCTTGACACTTAGCGTTGGACGCCAGAATCTTTCGGCGGGCGAGTCTCCCGTGGGCAAGGTCATCGCCGATGTGGTGACTTTGAATAACCGCGTGCGCTCGAAGGAACTGATCCTCAGCCAGATGCAAACGCGGCCGGGAAAAACCTACGACGATGCCACGATGCAGGAAGACGTGCGAAAGCTAATCGCGTCGAAATGGTTCGCCCCTGGTGGCGTGAAGATCGAGACGGCGATCTCTACCGAAGGCCGCGTGACAGTTTACGTGCAAGTCGTCGAGTTGAACAACGTGGTGCTCGAAGTGCAGTTCGTCGGTGCCCAGCATATGAGTGCGGACGCTATGCTACGCCTGAGTGGCATCCGTAAAGGCAGCCCGCTAAACCCCGCATTCAACGAAGCCGCCGCACAGATCATTCAAAATAAATATCGCGAAGATGGCCGTTACCATGCCACTGTCAACGTCAGCGAAGGCATGAAGCTCACCGATACGCGCGTGATCTTTAACATCGTCGAAGGGCCGGTCGTTCGCATCTCGAAAGTGTCATTCCGCGGGTACCAGGCGGCATCGGGCGGGCGTCTCAAAACGCAAACGTCGCTCTCCGCGCCGCTCGCAGGCGTGCTGCGATTTATGAACGACAAGTACAACCCGCAGCAGATCGAAGAAGACAAGAAAAAGATCATCAACTACTACCTCAAACTCGGCCACCTCGAAGCCCGCGTACAAGAAGAAGTCATCCCGTCCCGCGATCTCAGCAACGTCGAGATTGTTTTCCACGTCGATGAAGGCCCCGTTTACACCGTGCGCGAAGTACGGCTCGAAGGTGGCAAAATCTTCCCCGTCGAACGGATGCGCAGCCTCGTCGAACTCAAGGAAAATGGTCAGTACGATCGCGATACGATTCTCGGCGACGTGACGCGGCTAAAGAATTTCTACGGCTATCGCGGGTACATGGCCGCAATCGAAGACCAATGGATCGCCGTCACGGGTAAGCCCGGTTTCGTCGATGTCGTTTACACGATTTACGAGCCGGGCCGACGCAACCCCGATGCACCCGGCGAGCCGGTTCGCCGCGTGTCGAACCAAGTGCCTGCCGACTCCGGTGCCACCGGCCGAGAACCCGACCGCGTTGGGCGGATCATCATCAACGGCAACACCGTCACGCGCCAAGACGTGATTCTGAACGAGTTGCGCATGGCGGGGCTGAATTCCGGGCAGATTTTGCAATACCCGTCGATCGAAGTTGCCCGACTGAACCTGTTCCGCCGTGGTATCTTCGATTCGGATAATCCGCCCTCGGTCGAAATCCGCCAGAACGAATTCGACAGCATCTACAAGGACATCATCGTTACCGTCAACGAAACTCGCACGGGACAGTTCCTGCTTGGGGCGGGGTTCAACTCGAACTCGGGCATCAACGGCAACATCGCGATTAACGAGCGAAACTTCGACATTCTCCGCGTCCCGACGAGCCTCGATGACTTCGTGAACGGTCGCGCGTTTCGTGGCGGCGGCCAGGAGTTGAAACTCGAAGCCCAGCCGGGAAATATCTTCCAGCGCTACTCGGCCACATTACGCGAACCGTACTTGCTCAACAGCGACTTCGGCTTAACCACCAGCGCCTACTACTTCAATCGCTCGTTCCTCGAATACAACGAAGACCGCATTGGCGCTCGGGTGACGCTCGATCGTCGGCTCGATGCGATTTGGCGAGCCTCGGTGGCGGCACGCATCGAAGGCGTGAACGTGAAAAACGTGCCGAGCTTTTCGCCGGAGTCGATTCGACGCGATGCGGGCCAATCGACGGTGTTAGGCATCCGTGGCGGCGTGACCCGAGATACCCGAGATAGTTACTTGTTCCCCAGCAGCGGTAGCATTCTCGACCTCGGCTACGAACAAGTGTTGGGCGATTATACCTTCCCGATCGGCACCGCAGAGTTCACAAAGTTTTTCTCATCGGACATGCTACAACGCAAAGATGGTAGCGGTAAACACGTGCTCGCGGTCCGCAGCCAGTTATCGGTCACGTCGGATGCGCCGGTGTTCGAGCGATTCTTCGCGGGTGGCTTCCGCAGTATGCGGGGCTTCACCTTCCGCGGCGTCGGCCCGACCGAAAACGGCTTGCACACCGGCGGTAACTTCGCGCTTTTGAACACGATTGAATACCAGATTCCGCTCAACGCGAAAGATTCGCTGTTCTTCGTGACATTCCTCGACCACGGCACCGTCGAACGCACCGTAGCGATCAAAGACTACCGCGTCTCGGCCGGCTTCGGCTTCCGGGTGAAGATCCCCGCACTCGGCCCCGTACCCGTCGCGTTCGACTTCGCGTTCCCGCTAAACAAAACCCCCGGCGACAACACGCAAGTGTTCGCGTTCTACGTGGGCCTATTCGGCGGCCAGTAACCGTTACAGTTCGAGGTTGTCGATCGAGGAAATCCGGATCGCACGCAGGATCGCGTGCTGCAACCGGGGGGCCTCGGTCACGGCCCGAATCCGCGATTCGACTTCCCCAGGAACGTCGCCAAACCGATCGCGAAGAATGTCAAGTAACGTCGTTTGACGAGTTTTGAGTTCGCCTTCTTCGCGGCCTTCTTCGCGGCCTTTTTCGAGGCCTATGATTTCGCCTTCCTCAAGTATTTCCCGATACGTCGATGACTCTTTCATTCCTCGGACCCTCGTGTATGCGTTTCGGATCTCTTCCCCATCATACCGCAATCCGAGCAGGATGTACCCGCACGTCAGAAGGAACACGCGATCCGCATTGGGCACGTTCTCGGCACTCAATCGCGCGTCTATGCGATCGACCAGCGTGCCGAGTTGCCCAGCGGCTTCATCAGTGAGAAGGACCAACGGTAGTGCGCCGATGCCACACGCCATGAGTGGCTCGATCTGCAACTCCCACACTTTGATAATGAAGTATTGGTAGCGTATGTACTCGGTGTTGTCTTTGAGTTTTCGTATGAAGAGGCCCGTTACGCCCGGTGCCGCATCCCGTCGCAACAATAGTGCCACCGAATAAACAGGACCACCGTAGCGTTCGTCGAGTAGTAAATTGTACTGCAACATTCGCCCCGGAAAACCGACGTCCCGCGACGCTTGCGGCTCGATGTGCAAGAGGCCCTCGGCCGGGGCTTTCAGCCGAAAGACTTTGTCTGCCGACCTCTGCACCGTCGATAAATCGACGTCGAGCGGCTCAACTTCGATTTTCGCAGAAAGCCCGATACGCGGACCGAGCCAATCGGCCCAGTCGACCGCAAAGACGTTGAGCAAATCCTTCAGTGTCGAATCGAACGGCTTGGTCATAGCGACAATCCTTGAATTCCATCGGTATCACTTCGCATTCTGACAAGAAATGCATTCGATGTCGCAGGGATTCGCCGCCATCTGCCACAAAATCGCGGTGGCACTTGTCTGTGCGGGGGATAGATTCTCACAATAGCTTACTGTGAAAACCGGAGTGGACCGGCATCAACTGTCGCGAACGTGGGTCGGATTCATGCGTTTGGTGTTAATCGGGCCGCCCGGTAGTGGTAAGGGTACGCAAGCGGAACTCCTCGTTGCTCGGCTCGGGCTGACGTATATCGGCACAGGTGCGATCCTTCGCGATGCAATTGTGGGGCGGACCGATGTTGGGCAAGCCATCGGGCCGATGCTCGAACGCGGTGCGCTCGCCCCCGATGCGATCGTCAACGACATCGTTGCCAAACGGCTGCGGGAAGCGGACCGGCCGGAAGCGTTCGTACTCGATGGCTATCCGCGAACGTATGCCCAGGCGATCTCGCTCGATGCCTTGCTTCGGCAACAGTTTTTGATACTCGATGCGGTGTTCCACCTGACGATTCGCGATGATGACGCGGTGCGCCGAATTACCGACCGTCGCAGTTGTGCGAACCCGAATTGCGGTGGCTGTTTTCACCTCGCGTTGCGACCGCCGAAACGGGCGATGATCTGCGATGCGTGCGGCTCGCCGCTAATAGTGCGAGACGACGACACCGAAGAAACCGCACGCCGCCGGTTACGCGAATTTCATAAGAATACGGATCGACTGCTCGAACATTACCGCGAAGCCGGTTTGTTGTGCGAAGTGTCCGCGACGGAACCGGTCGAAACCATATACGCGAACGTCGCGAAAGCGTTGCGAAGGTAGTGGCCGATAGCTTGCGGATCGTTGTCCGCCAGCGAACCTTCTAACTAGAATCTCTTATGTGGCACGTCTTTCGTGCCGTTGGGAATATGCTCCGTACGCAAGCTGCTCGCCCACCGGAACTCAAATCCGACCGCGAACTCGCGCTCATGCGCGAATCCGGCATCCTCGTCTGCCGCGCGCTGAAAATTTGCCGCGACATGGCGAAACCCGGCGTTAAAACCATCGCGATCGATCGCGCCGTGGAGGCGTTCTACGCTTCCCACTCGGCGATTCCGCTCTTCAAGGGTTACCCCGGCAAGGTGCCGTTCCCTGCCGTCACGTGCCTGAGCGTCAACGAGCAGGTCGTTCACGGTATTCCCGGCGAACGCACCTTAAAAGAAGGCGATTTGCTCAAGGTCGACACGGCGTGCAAGTACAACGGCTGGTGCGCCGACCGCGCGATCACCATCCCCGTCGGCACGGTGCGGCCCGAACGGCTGCGGTTACTGCGCGTTGCCGAGGAAGTGCTGCAAATCGCCATCGACGAACTGCCGAAGCGGAAGTGGTGGAGCGAAGTTGCGAGTAAGATGCAAAAGCACGCCGAGACGAACCGCTTCAGCGTGGTAACGAACTACGTGGGCCACGGTATCGGCCGGGTGATGCACGAAAACCCGCAGGTGCCGAACTTCGTCAACCGCGAAACCCGCAAGCACGATTTTCGCATCGAGCCGGGCCTCGTGTTGGCCGTCGAGCCGATGGTGAACATGGGCACCGCCGAAGTGAAAGTTCTCGGCGACCACTGGACCGTCGTGACCAAAGACGGCATGCCGAGCGTCCACGTCGAACACACGCTGGCGATCCTACCCGGCGGGAAAGTGATGATAATCACATCCGACGAAGGCGCATTCGAGCCACCGGAGATACCGAGGCCGAATGTGACGACGACACCGGTTTCCAACCCCACGCAATCAGTTTAGGATCAATCAAAGGACAATACCGGTTCATTATTCAACGGGGATCAATCATGCACTGGGATGATCGGATTACGGCAGATCCCGGAATCCTCGTCGGCAAGCCGATTGTTCGCGGGACGCGAATCTCTGTGGAGTTCATTCTGGACCTTTTGGCAAGCCATTGGAGCGAACTGCAAATTCTCGAAAACTTTCCACATTTGACGGGAGAAGATATCGAGGCATGTCTGCGTTATGCAAATGAGCTTGTGAAGTCCGAGCGAGTGTATCACGCAGGCTCATAAGCGATGCGAATTCTTGCCGACGTGAACGTTCCCAAAGCCACAATCGAGACGCTACGTTTGGCGGGTCACGACGTTCTGTGGGCAATGGATCGCATGGCCACAAATGCCGATTTTGAGATCCTCGCTGAAGCGCAATGCGAAATCCGCATCGTGCTGACGAACGACAAAGATTTCGGCGACATTGCGGTTCACGCCGGATTGCCTGCCGAGTGCGGTGTCATACTCCTTCGGCTTAAAGGCCTCTCGCTCGATGAGACCGCGGCACGAACCACGGAAGCGATTGGTAGCCGAGCGGATTGGGCAGGCCATTTTGCGGTTGTGGACCGGATTCGAATCCGCATAAGGCCACTGCCACCGAAGTCGTTACCGTAACCTGCCTGAAGGAATACTTCGGGAACATGGCAAATCACGGCCGCGACATGCCGACGAAACTGCCGTCGTTTTCGCGGGAGAGTGCCCAGAGGAATGCGCCGACTTCGGGGCTTTCAAAGAAGAAGCCGACGGAGTTGATCTTCACCCGCGGGCCACGTGCGGGGTTCCAGGTGGACGAGAGAGTTTGACGAACGTGGCGCGAAAGCAGATCGGTTCGCTGGGCATCGGTGACGGTCTTTTCCTGATCGGGTGCGATGCCCGCGCCGCTCGTCGGTAGGCCATCGGAGAAGAGATAGATCGTATCCAACCCACGGTTTTTTAGGCGAAATGCGAGGTCGAGTGCCTCGTACATGTTCGTATCGCCGACGGGTTCGATGGCGGATAACTTCTCGCTGACGAGCTTCTGCGACACATCGCCGAGGTACGGTTGCCATTCGCCACTGCCGAAGACGTAACTCGCTTTGCGCGAAAACACGACGACTTGAAATTGTTCCAACTCGGGCAGGCTCCGCATCACGCGGGTGACAGTTTCGACGACGATCGGCCACTTCGTAGGGGAGGGTGTTTTGTCGTCGAGCAGCTTCATACTGCCGGAAGTATCGACGGCAAAGACGACGCGCTTACCGGTCATGGCGATGCCCGCGAACTTCGCATCGGATTCGATGCGGAGCTTGTCGAACTTGTCCGCGAGTTTCTTCTTGTCGCCTTGCAAATCGACGATGTTCACGTTCGCATTATCGAGCTTCGTTTGCAAATCCCTGGCAGTCGCACGGGCGGCGCTCAGTTCGTCGCCGGTCTTGCGCATCGCGGCAAGATTCGACTTCGCATCGTCGGCGGCCTTCTGCACGGTTTTAATTTTCGCATCGGCATCGGTCAGTTGATCTTCGGCCTTCTTCGCGCGGATCGCGACGAGGTCAGCTTCGGTTTCTTTCTCGCGAATCAGCTTGCGAAGGTCTTCCGCCGATTGCGATGATGCTACGAGTTTCGCAGTCAAGTCCGTGGCCTCTTTTTGCTTCTTCGCAAGCTGTTCCTTGAGCAGAATCGCCTGCGCTGACGTTGTCGTTAACTTCGATTCGAGCGTGGAAATATCGGTCTTGGCGACGGCGAGCTTTTCTTTCGTTTCATCCAGCGATTCGATCTCCGCATTCAGCCTCCGCTTCGTTGCGGTCAAGTCGTCGCGTACAGCAGAAAGCACCGATTGCGTCGCGCGGAGATCTTGCAACGAACTCGCGGCCTGCTTCTTTTCGTCGGTGGCCGCCCGGCTGCTGAGCAACCATAACAGCGTCACGCAACCGAGCGCGCAACAGAAGACATCGAGCATCCACATGCTCACGAGGGTCGGCTGTTTGTGGCGGTTGCGGAGGGCCATCTTACTTCGCGGAGGGAACCCCGCGCTTCGTGGTTTTGAAAACCGTTTCGGTGGGTGTTTCGATCGGGATGGCCCGGTCGAGGTGCGTTCGCGGCAGTGTGGCTGCCAGCCAACGCGCGTGCAGCGCCGCGGCCGCTTCGGTGGCCGCATCGATCGGCAGCATCGCGACTTCAGTCTGCTCGGCGGAGTTCTGGTAAAGCATCGCCGCCAGCCCTGGCAGTTTCGCGGCCGTATCGGTCAGCCACACGGCTCGCGGTGGCAACGGCAAATTCGCGGTGCCGATGACTTCGCGAATGTTATCCCACGCCAAATTCACGAGTGACGCACAATAGCCATCGAACTCGGCGGGTTGCTGCACGATGTCCTGATACCATTTTTCGGCGCGCACGGTCAGCGTCGCCGGTTGGGCCGCACGCATCGCATCGAGTGCGGCATCGAGTTGTTCGTACATCGATTGCTCGGCATCGGCGGAGTCGCGCGGGTCACGTCGGCACAATCGCACGCAACGGTCGGACAGCGAATCGATCAGCCGATCTTTCCACACTTTCAGCGAGACACGCGGCCACGCGCCCGCCGAGAGAATGCGAACTTCGCCGCGATCGACGTACACGGTGGTGGCGGAGAGTGCGTACTCGTCGACGTCGATCATCACGACCGCACCCGGACCGTCCTCGGCGGTACGGATCGGCACGACCCAGTCGGGGCGATGCGACGCGGAATCTTTCGATTCGGCTTTCGGATTCAGCACCGAAGCCGCACGGTGCGCCGCGATCGCCAGCGGCATGATCGCTGTGCCACGCAACGGCAGTTTGGCCTTCGTGGCCAGTTCATTTACCGTTTTTACCTGGCTCGCGGTAAGGTACGACGGCAACACCATTGCGAACCCGTCGGCCTCGGCAATTATCGGGGCACGCATCGCCTCGAAGGTTGCGGCGAGTGCCGTTTCGGGCGACAATGTGAGTCGCGAACCGCGCCATTCACGGGCCAATCCGAGGCACGGGAGGAAGTTCGTGCAAACGAGGTGCGGGTGTTTTCGGCAAATCGCGTAGCCATTGCGGCCCA
>JAYSKW010000018.1:0-5346 GCA_043726085.1 Limnoglobus sp. | reverse complement strand
GATCGCGTGCCTCCACGGCTCCGGGTTTGCATCCGGATATTGAGAATAAAACGAGCAACGAGAAAACCGCAACCACAGCTTGAGTCTTGTAGAACATTTTGGAACTCCGGGGTATTTTGGTTGGATCGAATGCGGTCGCCAAAAGCGGCAGACCGCGAATCGCACGTGCGTTATTTTTTTCTTCCTTCATCTTGTCGCTTTTCATCTTGTCATCCATCATCTTGTCGCTCTTCATCTTATCGTCCATCATCTTGTCGCTCTTCATCTTGTCATCCATCATCTTGTCGTCCTTCATCTTACTGGGCGAAGGGGTCGAAGATGCGGTACATCCGCTGAATGCAACGGTCGCAATTGCGACCGCGAACGAGGCAACGACCAGACCGCCGAAACGTGCAAATCGAACTTTCATCGCGAACTCCTGTAAGGGAACGTGGCCATCGCCGACTAATACGGCGAAAGGTTCGGGCAGGGGCGAAAACGTCACCTGCAATCTACTGGTAGATAGGTATAGTCAATCGGAATACTTACAGACAAGTTTCGGCGTTCAAAAAATTTAGTTTCCGTCGGTTATTTCGCTGTTTCGGCAGCGAAGGAACGAGCGGCTACGGGCTTGCGGATATCGGACTTTATTGCCGAGATGACTTCCGTCAGACGGGATTGTTCTCCCGTCACGCGGGCCACGAGCATTGCGCCTTCCAGCGTCGCGAGGACGTTGCGTGCGAATCGCGGTACGGGGCCGATGTCCGCGATTTCTCCCCTGCGAATTCCTTCGCGAAGTGTCTGCGTCAACCAAGTTTCCGTCACGGAGAAAAACTCGACGACTTCGCGATTGAGTTCCGGCGGAAGCATGCGCTGCTCGGCGGCCAACATTCCGCACAGGCACATCTGGAAACTCCGCTCGAGTGTCGCGACGAAGAGATCGGTGAAGTGACGAATCCGGTTGACGCACGATGGGACCGTCGAATCGATTTGCACAAGACGGGCGATCAGCCGTTCGCGATAGCGAACGACGACGGCCTGCCCGAGATCGCTCTTGGTTCGAAAGTGATAGTGAATACTCGCCGTCGTGATGCCCGTTGCGTCGGCGAGGTCGCGGTAGCTGAATGCGTTGTAGCCGCGAGTCTGAATGAACTCTTGAGCCAGATCGAGCAGCCGTTCGCTCATTTCGGGCATAATAAAAAATACTCCAAGTAGGTCTGTCGCGATTTAATAAACGCTTCTTCACAAAGTATAGTATTCACGACAAATCGACGGGTTACTTCGGCAGATAATCCGCCGACGTGGACGGACAGCTATGACAAGTCTTATCGTTTCGGATTCTGCGTTTAATCCACAAACGTAAACTCGTTGGTCAACAACAACCCGTGTGACAAGTCTAGCCAGTGCTCTGCCTCTGGCCCTTTGGCGATGAAGGCAAGCAGTCGCGTGCGTTCGGCATCGGTTGGCTTTCGCGCGAAGGTGGCGAGGTACAGCGCGTCGAGCTTTTCGGTTGCGGACTTCGCGCTCTTGAACGTGGCGACGTTCAGTAACCGCTTGGCGGCATCGCGGGCGAACGGGCCGTTCATGAGGTAGAGGGCTTGCGTGGCCACGGTTGTCGCGGTTCGTTCGGGGCTGGTTGCGGCGGGGTTTGGCACGTCGAAGGTGGCGAGCAAGCTCGGAAATTCGAGGCGATCGATACTGCCGTAAACTGCGCGACGGGTCTTGCCGGTGAACAGCGGGACCGATGGGCCGCCGATGGTCGGATCGAGGCTGCCGGAGACGGCGAGCATCGAATCGTGGAGCGGCTCGAATTCGAGGCGGCGGCGATTCTGCTTCCATAGCAGGCGATTTTCAGGATCAGCGCTAAGGCCATCAGCCCGGTCGAGGCTCGTTTGCCGGTAGGCGGCGGAGTTCGCGATCTGCCGGTGGAGTGCCTTCACGCTCCAGCCGTTCGCCATGAATTCGGATGCCAGCCAGTCGAGGAGTTCGGGATGCGTCGACGGGTCGCCACGGAGGCCAAAGTCGCCGGGCGTGTCGACCAACCCTCTGCCGAAATGGTGCATCCAGACGCGGTTGACGAACACGCGGGCGGTGAGCGGGTTGTCCTTCGACGCCACCGCTTTGGCCAGTTCGAGACGACCGCTGCCCGAAGTAATGGGCTTGCGGTTCTCGCCGAACAGCTTCAGAAACTGCCGGGGAACGACTTCGCCGAGGCGGTTCGGTTGCCCGCGCAGGAAGATCCGCGGCTCGAAAGGCCGCTCGTTATCGAGCAATACCATCGCACGCGGTGGCCCCTTGGCGGTGTGCGTTTCCAGTTCCTTGATGAGCTTTTGATACTCGCCCTGAGTGGCACGATCCGGGAACAGCGACAGGAACCCCCAGTCGAGAACCAACGGCGCGTCGGCGGGCGAAGTCGGGCCGTGGAGTGTGGCACGCAACGCCACATTATCAGGATTCGGCGAAGCGGCTTTCTCCGCATCTGCGAGCAACTGGTCGTACCGCTCCGCGACTTCCTTCATCGTTTTCGGCGGTGTGGCGAACGCGGCCCGCACCAGCGGGTTATCGGTGCCCACGTGTGTGACTTTTGCGAACTCCGCATCTGGCAAATCCGCGTATCGGTGCCAGATTGTCCATGTCGTGTCGCGTCGTTTTCGCGTCGTTTCGAGGAACGCTTTCCATCGCGCGATCATCGCCGGGTTCAGGTCGCCTTTGTCCGCGATCAGCATGAAGTCGTCGGCAGGCGGCTGATTGCGGGCGGCGTGTGCGGCGAGCAAATAATCCCCGGCTCTTATGCGCGCCTGGGTCACGAGTTCCTTGTGCTTGCTGAGGACGAAGTCCATCAACTTCTTTTCTTTCTCGGCGAGTTCGCCCGCAAACTTTTTGTACTCGGCTGTATCGGGTGGGGTGCCCCAGAGTGGCGGGATCGTCGGCTCGGTGCCGCTCCGAAAGATGCCGTAGAGCGAATAATAATCGGCCTGCGGAATGGGGTCGAACTTGTGGTCGTGGCAACGGGCGCACGACACGGTCAGCCCCATCAGCCCGCGCGTGAGCGTGTCGATGCGGTCGTCGATGATGTCGTGGACGTTCCCCATGAAGTGTCCGCCGACGGTCAAAAAACCCAGTGCGGCCAGCGATTTTTTGTCGTCGAGTTCGAGTCGGTCGGCGGCGATTTGCTCCATCACGAAGCGGTCGTATGGCAGGTCGCGGTTGAACGCCCCGATGACGTAATCGCGGTACGTCCACGCCCACGGATACTCTTTCTCCTCGAAAAAAACGTACCCTTTGTTGTCGGCGTAACGAGCCACATCGAGCCAGTGTCGCCCCCAGCGCTCTCCGTATCGCGGCGAAGCGAGCAAGCGATCGACGACCTTCTCGTAGGCATTTGCAGTCTTATCCGCCTCGAACGCGGCGACTTCTGAGTGGGTCGGTGGCAGGCCGTGGAAATCGAACGTGAGGCGGCGAATCTGCGTCCGCCGATCCGCCTCGGGGGAAGGAGTCAATTTCTTCGCGGCCAGTTTCGCGCGAAGGAACGCATCGATGGGGTTGCCCGTGCCGTTGCCGGGAACTTGTGGCCGTTTCACCGCACGGAACGACCAGTGTTCGGCAGCCTTCGCCTCGACTTTCGCAGGCGGGAGCAACACCGACGCGGCGGGCCACGGCGCACCCATCGCCACCCATTTTTCGAGTGCGGCAATGTCGCTATCGGCGAGTTTCTTGTCCGCAGGCATCTTCACTTCGCCGATGTGCTTCACCGCCGCGATCAATCGACTTTCGGCTGGCTTTCCGGGCACAATCGCGGGGCCATCGGTGCCGCCCTCGATCGCCGCGGCGCGCGAATCGAGCCGCAGCCCCGCCTTCTGCACCTTTGGCCCATGACACGATACGCACTTCTCGACGAGGATCGGGCGGATCGACTTCTCGAAGAATTCCTCGCCAGTCGATTCTGCGAAGATCGTACCCGTCGAAAGAAACACGAGTACCGCAGCGGACCAACAAACGGTGTAGAACGGCCTGTTGGTATGGAAAAACATTCTCGATCACCTGAATTGACTTGGGTCGGACGGACGCGGCGGGTTACAGTACGATACTCGATTCCATGCGGACGTGCGCCTACTCAGGATGACTTTCTATGATTCGGGCTTCGGTCGACTTTTCCCTGACGGGGAAACAATTCGGGCATCTGTACGTTCCGTACTCGTACAACCTTGCAGGCTGGGCCAACCTGATGGTGCCGATCTCGGTGATCGCGAATGGCGAGGGGCCGACGGCGCTCGTGTTGGCGGGCAACCACGGCGATGAATATCCGGGGCAGATCGCCGTCATGCGGTTGCTTCGCGAACTGTTGCCCGAGCAGGTGACGGGCCGCATCATTTTGATTCCCACATTGACGATGCCTGCGGCCAAGGCGAGCACGCGGCTGTCGCCGCTCGACGGCACGACCTTCAACCGCTGCTTTCCCGGCAACCCCCTCGGTACCCCGAGCGAGGTTCTCGCCGACTACCTCACGACGATTTTGTTCCCGCTCGCGGACATCGTTATCGACATCCACACCGGTGGGCGCGGCGTCGATTTCTACCCATGTGCCCACATGCACCTCGTGCCGCAAGGGCCGCAACGCAGCGCGATGCTCGCGGGTACGGAGGCGTGGAACTCCGACTTTTGCTTCCTCTACGCCGACGTCGCCGGGACGGGTTTGTTGCCCGTCGAGGCGGAGAGCCAGGGCAAGGTGGTCATCACGACCGAGATGGGCGGCAGCGAGAACGTGACCGCGGCCGTGCATAAACTGACGCAGAGCGGGCTGCGTAACGTGCTGGTTCAGACGGGCGTGTTGAAGGGCGAGGTTGCCACGCGGGAATCGCTGGGCTTGCCACCGACGCGCTGGGTGCAGGCGTTGAACTGGGAAGATTATCGCTTCGCCCCCGAATCGGGCGTCTACGAAAACATCGTCCCGCTCGGCCACGCGGTCACCGCCGGTCAGACGCTCGGCGCGATACACTTCCTCGAACGCCCCGAACGCGAACCGATCGACGTGCTGGCCGTGCGAGATGGTATCTTAATCGCCACCCGTGCGCCGTCGATCGTGGCGCAGGGCGATTGCGTGGCATGTGTCGCAGAAGAAGTCGATCCCCGGAGGCTCGCATGAAAATTACCGAAGTCGTTTGTCAGATTCTTCGCATCCCGAACGTCATGGCGAAGACCGCCAGCAGCCAAGACTCGGTGCTGGTTCGCATCCGCACCGATACGGGACTTGAGGGCATCGGCGAAGCGGACTCGTCGCCGGAGGTGGTGAAGGCGATCATCGACGCGCCGTTTAGCCACAACATCGCCTGCGGGTTGCGGATGGTGCTCATCGGCGAAAACCCGCTC
>JAYSKW010000017.1:0-1610 GCA_043726085.1 Limnoglobus sp. | reverse complement strand
TAGCTTGACGATCTTCTCGCCGGGTGTGCGGTCGGCCCAGCGATTGAGTTCCATCGGCAAACGAATCGGGTCGAGTGGCAACACGGTTCGATTCGCCACTGCCGGTGCATCGGATTTGCCTGCCACGTAAACGGTCGAACTGCGGTCGGCGTTGACGACTTCGACTTCGACGACGCGGTCGCCGGGGTTCGTGCCATCCTTCACCTGAATCGCGGCTTTTTCTGCGGCGGAATCGGTGCGGGTGGCGACGATTGGCCCCATCCGCATCCGGATGCCGAGTTCCTTGCGAATCGACGGTGGCAACACGATCTCGGTCGGCGGATCGTTCGGCGTTTTCATGCGTCGCACATGTACGATGATCGGCTCCGCACTGAGGCGAGCGAGACGTCGTTGATACTGAAAATATTCGCTACTCGGCTCGGCAGGCGACGACACGAACGGCGTGACGGCACGGGTGGGCGATTCGGGGTCGCTCATCGCAACGATATGGTCACCTTGCTCGAAGCCCGCGCCGCCTTGTTTCGCGTTCGCCGATGCCGCAGCACTACCGGGGCGGTACGGCGGCGTATCCATACGTCGTGTGTTTAACAACTCGAGCGATTCGGGCGGGAGAATGCCGAGCATCGGGAACGGTGCGCCTTCGCCGAGCAATGGCTCCGCTTGAATTTCACGCTGTTGGCCCTTGTAACTCAGGATCATGTGCAGTTGATCGCCCTTGTTCGTTCCCCACACTTCGGGGCGAATGTCGTCGAACCATGGGTTGATCTGATTCCCGATCTTCTTGATTTCCATACCGGAAGGGATGCCGTGCCGCCAAGCCGTTCCACCCGGTTCGCTGTATGCGATGACGGCGGGTTTCTCTTCGAGGCCGTGCATGTACACGATGACGAACAGGACGCTGCCGAGGATGAGGTTCATAATGACGCCGGCGGAGATGATGAACATCCGCTCGCCGACCGACTGATTTTTGAACGAGCGCGGATCGTCGTCGCCTTCGCCATCGATGACGCCATCTTCCTGCCCGAGCATTTTGACGAAGCCACCGAGCGGCACCACAGCGAGTTTGTACGTCGTTTCGCCGAATTTATACGAACAAAACGGTAATGCCGGACCGAAGCCGATGCTGAAGGTTTCGACGCGGACGTTGCAGAACTTCGCAGCAGCGAAGTGGCCGAGTTCGTGCAGGAAGATGATCAGCGTCAAACCTGCGGCGGCCATCAGGCAGTCGAGCGGGTGCAGGTACCACAACACCACGCCGAGCAACCCGACCCCGATGATGACGTTGAGGGCGTTCTGCTTGAACCAGGATGCCGGTGTTTCCCGGAGTGAGGTATCGATATCGGGTGGTGTGGGTGTCACGGTCTGGTCCAACGCGCTACCTCCTGCCGCGCCCAACGGTCGGCGGCCCACAGGCCATCGAGCGTCGGGTGCGGATCGTAATTGTGGGAATCGAGTACCGACCGGCAGCACCGGGCGATGTTGAGAAATCCGAGATCGCCAGCGAGAAATCGTGCCACGGCGGCTTCGTTCGCGGCATTCAGCACCGCCCCGCACGTGCCGCCGCGCTGGGCCACTTCAAAACCGAGATCGAGCGAACGGAATGTCTCGCG
>JAYSKW010000016.1:0-2011 GCA_043726085.1 Limnoglobus sp. | reverse complement strand
GATGACGAACCACTGTGGGTTGACCGTTGCCGAGTTAGCCATGAACGTAGACATTGCGGCAGAAACCTTGCGTATACGGTGAGACTCGTTCCTAAGAAGGGATAACGTAAGACGATGCAGGCCAACGTCAAGGGAATATGACGAAAATCCGATATTCGAGTTGTAACGGGCAACGTGCCGTAACTTCGGTAGGATAGGGGCAACCACGGATGGAGAAATCATGTCGGTGAAAGCTCGCAACCGCGTCGTCGATTATCTCGTGTATTTGGGCGTTCGCGCCTTCGTGTGCGTCGTGCAAGCGGTGCCGATGCGTGTGGCGTTGGGGTTCGCGTCGGGTCTGGCGTGGGTCATCTACACCTTCGACAAACGCCATCGGGTTGTGGCCGCGGAGAATTTGTCCGCGGCGTTCCCGGAGAAGCACGAAGCGGAGATCGATCGGCTCGTTCGCGGTTGTTACCGACACTTTTGCTCGCTGCTCATCGAGATCATTTTGCTTCCCCGCAAGCTCTCGATCGATTCGTGGCGCAGTTACGGTAAGCTCGTCAACGCGAACGCGATGATGAGCCTACTCATGTCCGACCGCCCATTACTGATGGTTACGGGGCACTTCGGCAACTGGGAAATGGCCGGTTACACGCTCGGCGCGCTCGGCTACAAAACGTACGCCATCGCTCGCACGCTCGATAATCCGCACCTCGAAAGTTACATGAAGACGTTTCGGCAGCGAACGGGCCAAACTATCATCGCGAAGAAGGACGATTTCGACCGTTTGGAAGCCGTCATGAAGGGCGGCGGGAAGGTGGCTACGGTTGCCGATCAAGACGCAGGACCGCGGGGCGTATTCGTGAATTTCTTCGGCAGGCCCGCATCGGCGCACAAAGCGGTCGCACTGATGGCGATCGAATTCCAGGCCCGCATCTTTGTGATCGGCGTGCCGCGTGTGGCCTTGCCGATGCGCTACGAGTTCATCTGCGCGGATGTCATCGACCCCGCCGATTACGCCGACAGCCCCGACCCCGTGAAGGCGATCACGCAGCGTTACCACACGGCCATCGAATCGCTCGTTCGCAAGTACCCCGAACAATACTTCTGGCTGCACCGTCGCTGGAAAACCCGCCCGAAATCCGAACGAACGGCGAAAGTCGCGTAAACAATTGCGGTACTATTTCGGTCGGTACGTGGCGTACGAATTCTCCGTCTCCCATAGTGTCACTTCGACGACGGGTAGCTTTTGCTCGATGGCGTGGTCGTAGATTCGCTTCGCGAGATTCTCGGCTGTCGGGTTCACGTCCATCGTCAGGTACACTTCGCCCATTTGCTTTAGCGACGGGATCATCGGATCGTCTTTGTGCAAAATCAACTTGTGGTCGAGGTTTTCGTCGATCCAGATGCCGATCTTCTTCTTGATGTCGACGAAGTCGATAACCATCCCGAGCGTATCGAGTTGTGCGGTTTCGATCGTGATAACGGCTTTGCCGTTATGGCCGTGGAGGTTCGCGCACTTCCCGTTGTAGTTCAGCAAGCGGTGGCCGTAACAGAACCAGATTTCTTTCGTGACGCGGTACATGCGGGCGCTTTCTTGTGGTTATTCGCCAGGAAAATACGTCGTCGGGTCGCTGAGGTTGGCGTCGCGGAAGCCGTGCTTGCGTTCGGCGCACTTGTTGCACTGCCCGCAATGTTGCCCTTCGACGGGGTGGATGCACGAAAATGTCTCTTGCAGTGGCATGCCGATGCCGCGCCGCAACACGTCGACTTTTCGCAGTCCGAGATAAGCATACGGGCGAATCACACGCACGGCCCCGCCGACGGCACGGTTCACAATCGACGCGATGCCATCGTAAAACGCGGGCGTGGCATCGGGGAAGGGGTTCGTGGCGAGCGGGGCCGTTGCCAGTTGCGGGATGCCGTTCAAGTGGCACCAGATCAGCGGTTTCGCCAGCAAAAGTACATTCCGCCCTGGCAGAAACACCGCATCATCGGGGCTGTCCGCACCCGGCACATTGTCGCCCGT
>JAYSKW010000015.1:0-5631 GCA_043726085.1 Limnoglobus sp. | reverse complement strand
TTTGTCGCCTTTTTTGATCTTGATCGATGTCAGTTCCGTTGCCGCATCGCGAATGTCGGAGGCGATCAATCGCTTCTGGCGGAAGTCGGTCAGCCCCTTCGCGATCTGCCACGCCTTGCCATCCGACGTGCCCGCTCGGAACAGCGTTTCGAGGTCGCTGCGGCGTACCGCCACGGGAACTTTCGGCCGCGTGCCGGTGGTCACGAATGTCACGGCGCGCTCTTTGCCAATCGTCGTATCGCCGATGTTCAGCGTGCCGGTTTTCTTTTCGCCCGAATGAAACGTCACGGAAATCGTCGGCTTGTCGAGGCCGTGAAGTGTCAGGTTACTCGTGATTTCCGAGTACGTCGTCGGCTTCAGTTTCAGCAGCGAAGTCGCGATGGCGTTGACTTGTACCGAGTCGACTTTCGCTGTCACCGGTTCTTTAAGTTCCCACTTGTCCTTACCCGCGCGAACGAACAGTAGCTTCTGTTCGGCTGGCTCGGTGCGTACGATTTCGATGCGATCGACGTCGTCTTCCTTGACCCCGGTGAGGGTGTCGAGGAGCACGGCATCGGGCGGCGGTTTGTCGTCGTTCATCGTGGAGATGAGCAACCCCGCGACGGCGAGAATCAGCACGCCGAAGAGGATCCAAGTCAGTCGGAAGTTCATCGCGTTGCCCTTGTTATTAACGCCGAATTATTTACGCCGAATCACCCACACGCTCGCGCCGAGACCGACGACGGCGACGAGGATCAACCCGAACGGAAGCCAAAACAGTCGAAAACCATCAGCGGTTTTGGACATGGTGTATTTGCCGTACGTCTTGTTCGCGATATTCAGCGTCGGTCGGTCGCGCAACCAGTTCAGTGCGACGGCCACGAGTTCGGTCGGCGGTTCGACGCCGCGCTGACGTCGGGCGCTGGCATCGCCGAAGCTCGACCCGCAACCGATGACGACCATCCGCGGCGTCGCCCCTTCGCTCACGATCGCACCGACAAGTCGGCTGCCGCGATTCGTCGGCTGCATTTTCCGCGCGAGATCTTCGTTGCCCGGTTGCAATAACAACGCGAGTGTTTGCGCGGGGTTCGTGGCCGAGTCGGGGTCGATCCACGTGATGCGGTTCGGCGGGTACGTGGCGAACAACCACTCGGCCTTGAACGGCGCAGGTGGCGCGCCCGGCACGGCATCGACCGGTTCGATCTCGCGGCACTCGCTCAACAACAGCGGCTTCTGGTCGAGTTGATACGCCATCGCCAGTGGGTTGTTCGCCCGAACGAGATCGGGGTTCGGCACGGCCACCACGTCGGCGTAACTCAACCCTTGCGAGGGGCGTCCGAACAGGAACTCTTTGCCGAGTTTCACTTGGAATTCCGCGAGCAATCCTTCGAGTCCCGTATCGGCGACGCCCTTACCGGTCGCGTTGGTGTACGGGCTAGTGAGGACGATCAGCTTGCCCTTTTTGCCATCGGCGCGAGGTTCGGTCATGTACTTGCGAATGTTCGCAACGCCTTCGGGCGGGATCGTCGCCTTCGGGTCGGCGATGATCACCGCCGTGGCATCGTCGGGGATTTTGGAATCTTTGAGGTCGGGCGTCCACGTCTTCACTTCGACGTAGTTTTTCTCGAGCAACGCCTTCAATTCGGTCGCAGGCCGCGGCGCGGCGGCGAATCGGTTGTTGCCCTGCGGCGCGGGTGTCAGTTCGAGTTCGCCACTGCCCTGCGTGAAGTACACGGTTGGCTTCGACTTGTTTTCCGTGAGGAACAACACTTCGCGTAACAGCTTGCTTTCGCCCTGGAAGGTTGTCTGTCGCTCTTGTCGGCTTTCCCCTGCCGACGTGGATAATTCATCGTAGCGAATGTACGACGATCGCTTTTCGTCTTCGCCAACGGTGAGCAAGATACCCACGTCGTCGAGGTCGAACTGCGGGTACTTCGCCTTCAACGCCGAGAGTTCGTCCTTGTTCAAAACCGGGTTGAGTGGCTTCACCTGAAATTTCGTCGGGTTCACTTCTTGACACGCGGCAAGCAGGCGGCGCGTGTCCGCCGGAATCGGGTTTCGCGATCCGCCCATCTCTTCGGTCAGCAGCGTATACGCCTTCACGGGTTGATCGAGGCTCGCGATGTATTTCATCGTCTCATCGCTGAGCGAGTAGAAACCCGATTCGGTGGTATCGAGCTTGTTCGGCAGGCGGAGCGAGAGGAACAGATTCCCCACCAAAAGCGCGAACACGAGCAACAGGCACGTGAGAATCAGGTTGGTGCCGTACGAGAACTTCCGCAAGATCGGGTCGTTGCGTTCCTCGCTGCGCGCGGGTTGCACGGCGGCGAACACGAGGCCCGCACCGAGGAGGAAGATCAACACGGGCGCGAGCACCCACTTCGCTTGTTTTGTGTCTCCCTTTTCGATCCAGTCGGTCATGCTGCCGAACCACGACGCGAACAGCGCGAAGCCGAGGAGCATCGCCACCGTGCCGATCGTCGTCCCTGCAACGAGGATCGCCATTCGCGCATTCCGCTCCTCGTTACCCGATGGTTGCGAGAACAAGAACCACAACCCCACGCCGGCTGCGGAGAGTGCCCCGAGGGCGCTCGCGGCAGCAATCACAACGTGATCGAGCTTATTCGGGTCGACGGGATCCAAATCGGGCAGCTTGGCGTCGGGCTGAGTCGGATCGATGGCTTCGACCTTCGCGGCCTTCGGCGAAGAGCGAACGACCTTCGCGGCGTAATACCCCGACGTCGCGACCAACAGCGCCGCAATCAGGAGCAACAGCCCCGCGAACGTCGGTCTGCGCTCGGCAACGAGCGAAGTAAACGAATCGGTCTGCGTCGGCATGAGAGAAAATCCCCGCCCAGGGTTACACCCTGGGCTAAGTGAGCGATCCTTTCAGGACCGAAGAAAAATCATAACGCCGACCCTGAAGGGGTCGCTCTTTCAGCCCATGGTGGAACCATGGGCTTGAATCGACGGCTTAGCCCCACTTGCGGGCTTCGAGAATCTTCACCGTCAGGAACAGCCAAAATACCGCCAACGACAATTGCACCAGCACGGTCGAGAGTGGCAGTTGGCCACCGAGTGCGCTGATCCAGAAGCTCAGGAAGTCAATTTTGCTAAGTACGTTCCGCAGGCCGATTCCGACACCTTCAAAGTCCTTCAAGCGAATAGTCAACAGCATCACGAAGATGCCCGCGAAGGTCAGGATCGCCGCGATGATCTGGTTCTTGGTCAAGCTCGAAAAGAAGATCCCCATCGCGATGAACGACGCCCCACAGGCGGCGAGCGCGAGGTAGTAACTGAGGATCGGCCGATAATCGAATGGCTGCCCGCCTTCGATCCGTAACGCGATTAGGTACAGGCCTAGCGGCAGCCAGGAGATCATGTAGAAGGTGAGTGCGGCGATGAACTTGCTCAGTACGATGGCCGTTTCGGAGATCGGTGCGGTGAGTAGCACTTCCATCGTGCCGCTACGCTTCTCTTCGCTGAGCGTCCGCATCGTCAATGCCGGTACGAGGAACAACACACTGAATGCCGCACCGAGCGCCGCACCGAAGTAGTTCCGTAATATCGGTTCGAGTGTCGACGGTTGCGCGAACAAATCGCTCAAGAAGAAGGCATAACCGACGCCAGACACCGTGGCCATGCAGAACAGCACGACGTAGGCGATTGGCGAGTAAAAGTACGACGAGATTTCGCGGCGAATGAGCGTAACGAGCGGGCTATCGGATGTGATCCCCACCGAGACGACGAGGTATGCGAAGCCGATGCCGCCGAGGAGCAAGCCGTAGGGAACGAGGAACGGTTCCGGCGTGGTGCTGATCGGGGCGGCGAGCGAACCGAGAATGAAGGTGATCGCGAAGCCGAGGCCGACAAGCGCCAGCCCGGCACGCAACCAACCGGCCATCGTCTTCGCACGGGCTGCCCATGCGGCGAATCCGAGGCACACCAGTACGAGAATGCCACGTGCGGCGACTTTCCAATTGTCGTACTGCTGGAATGCGTTCTTCAACGCGGCGGGCCCTTCGGAAAGCACCGTCGGAAACACCGCTTTGCCGATGGCATACGTCAGCGTCGCCCCGCCGAGCACGCCGAGCATCGTGGCCACGGTGTAGCCAGGGCCGTCGTCGCTATCGACCTTCGACAAAAACGTGACCAAATATCCCAGCCCGAGTAGTGCGATCAAGATCCCCGGCCCGACGAGCGTGTTCGGTTTGAAGATGCCGAGCGCCACGCTGATTAAGCACAAACTCGCACCGAGCGCGAGCAGCACCGTCAGGCCAATACTGCGGTAAGAGTCCA
Source organism: Limnoglobus sp. (assembly GCA_043726085.1). Taxonomy (GTDB): domain Bacteria; phylum Planctomycetota; class Planctomycetia; order Gemmatales; family Gemmataceae; genus Limnoglobus. The sequence continues at coordinate 1,353 of JAYSKW010000015.1, read as the reverse complement.
CGGTTTCATGGCGAAGCGAGGTGACGAGAAACAGCAGCGCCCCGAGGCCAAATAGCGGCGTCCACGGTAAGAAGTGGTAGCCCATTTCTTTCGTCGGGGCATCGCCGAACTGCGGGCCGGGAATGAGTGCGGCCACCACCGCCGCGACTAACAGCCCGATCGCGAAGAACATGTACGCCCGGCGCGATTCGAGATCGGCATCGCGCAACGAATGAAACAGCATCGCCATCAGGCCGATGGCGGCAAACAGATAGCCTAGCCCGCTCGGTACGAGGCGCGGGCCCGATTGATTCGCGATCACCGCGATGACGCCGAGTATCGCCAACCCGCCGCCGAACATACCGATGATTCGCGCGAAGGTCGGCTCCTCCGTCCGCATGTCGGACGGGGCCTGTTCCATCGGTTTCGTCGTATCCGTCGCAGTCGTCATGGAGATTACTCAATTGCGGTCGTGGTATGGCCAGTTTATTCGCCGCGAACGGAGATCCGCATGTAAATGTCTTCGAGCTTTTCGCGTTGCAGTTCGAGCCGACGAATCGGGTGGCCCCGATCGTGCAACCGCTTCGCGAGCGTTTCGCGAATGTCGTGCCCCGCCTCCGCCTTCACCTCGAATGCCGCATACTCCGCATCGGTGGGAACCGACTTGATTTCGAGCACGCCGGAGACTGCACGCAGGTGTGGCTCGATTTGTTCGACCGTGCCGCGCGCTTCGATCAGCACCGAGGGCACGCTCGAACGAATGTCCGAAAGCCGTCCGTCAAACTTGATGCGGCCACGATTGATGATGATGACGCGGTCGCAAACCTTCTCGACGTCGGGCAGGTGGTGGCTGCTGAATAGCACCGTGTGTTGGCCGCCGAGTTCGCGAATCGCGGAGAGCGTTTCTTCCTGCTGAACGGGGTCGAGGCCCGAAAGCGGTTCGTCGAGGATCAACACCGGCGGATCGGAAAGTAGCGTGTCGGCCAGCCCCACACGTTGGCGATAGCCCTTCGACAGCGTCCCGAGCAGGCGACGGCGGACTTCCTTGATTCGCGATCGTTCGAGGCAGTAATCGATCCGCTTCGTGCGGCCCGAACGCTCGACGCCCTTGAGCTTGGCACGGTACGTCAGATACTCTTCGACGCGCATTTCTGGGTACAACGGCACGCTCTCGGGCAGGTAGCCGAGCCGTTTGCGAACTTCGGCCGATTGGTACATGACATCGAACCCACCCACGCGAGCATACCCCGAACTGGCCGGGATGTACGTCGTGAGAATGCGCATCGTCGTCGACTTGCCGGCCCCGTTGTTGCCGAGGAAGCCGACGAGTTCGCCGGGGGCGACTTCGAAGTTGATGAGGTCCACGGCTTTGAT
>JAYSKW010000014.1:0-3355 GCA_043726085.1 Limnoglobus sp. | reverse complement strand
CTTCGCAGTATCGACCGGCCCGGAACCACAATTGCCCGTGACGACGGTGGTGACGCCCTGCATGACGTAGCAAGTATTTGGCCGCCCCGCCTTCGCCGTCAGCGTCGGGCTGCCCGTATCGCAGTGCGTGTGCAGATCGATAAAGCCGGGGCAAACGATCATTCCCGCACCATCGATCACGATAGCATCGGCAGGGCGTTCGACCTTGCCCACGCCCGTGATTTTGTCGCCGACGATGCAAACATCCGCAACGCGGCCCGGCCCACCGGTGCCATCGTGAACCGTCGCACCGACAATCACAATCGGCTTCTCCGCCGCAATCAACGCGCCAAAACCGGCACACCAAATCATCGCAAGCAGGTAACGCATTCGCAAAATATCCTTTCGGAGTTTTCAGCTTTCAGCGATCAGCTGTCAGCTGTCGTAACCGTTCACGGGGTATTCTGTTTTTCTGAGAACCCCCTGGTATTGTAGGTCGGGTCGAAGCTTTGAGTGAGCGCCGACAGTGCATTCACGCGAGGATACCAAACTTTCAGGTCTTTGTCGCGGATACTCTGTCGGGCCTCATCGCAAAGCCTCTTCGACCACGACCTACGGGTTCTGGAATGTTGAAAATGCAATCTGCCCCGTGAACGGATACCAGCTATCAGCGGTCAGCAAATCTTGGTGCTCTTTGCTGATCGCTGACTGCTGATCGCTGCCGAAGTACGGAACGTAACGGCGACAAATTGCATTTTGCGGAGGATTCCGCTTCGGTGGGTAGTGCGTATCCGGATGCGAAGGCTTATCATCGCAAGTAACTTCACGCTGTCAAACTGACACGTTGTACGAACGCGATTCTTCTGTTCTGGTAGCCGCAGGTCTTTAGCCTGCGTACTTCCACCGGCAACGACTGAGGGTCGTGGCGAGTCGGCGAGATACGACGATTCTTGCGCCCGGAATGAACATTGTGGCTTATTGCGTCGCGTCTCGAAGACTCGCCACGACTGGTTTTCGAGTGTAATTGCCCCCGCGCAGGCTAAAGACCTGCGGCTACCGAAGAACACGTAACTTCAACACACATACCGGAGGCGTTCTACGTGAGCGACCAGACTACGCCCGTCGACAATGCCGAACGAGTCCGGATGAAACAAGTCGAAGGTGGCTCGAAGAAGTGGCGGATCTGGGGCCCGTACCTCAGCGATCGCCAGTGGGGCACCGTTCGCGAAGATTACAGCCAGAACGGCGATGCGTGGAACCATTTTCCGTTCGCGCACGCGCATCAGCGCGCGTACCGTTGGGGCGAAGATGGCATCGCAGGATACAGCGATAACAACCAACGGCTCTGCGTCGGTATCGCACTTTGGAACGGCAAAGATTCCATCTTGAAAGAGCGATTGTTCGGCCTGCCGAACGAGGGTGCGAATCACGGCGAAGATGTCAAGGAAGTCTACTTCTACCTCGATGCGACGCCTTCGCACAGTTATCTGAAGTACTTGTACAAGTACCCGCAAGCCGCCTATCCGTACGATGCACTCATCCACGAAAACAAGCGACTGAGCCGTCTCGAACCCGAGTTCGAGCTGATCGATGCGGGCGGCTTCCACGAAGATCGCTACTTCGATGTTTTCGTCGAATACGCGAAAGCCAGCCCGACCGACGTGCTGATGAAGATTACGGTCCACAATCGCGGGCCGGACGCATCGGACATTCACATCTTGCCGCACGTCTGGTTCCGCAACACGTGGTCGTGGGCCGAAGATGCGTTTCGGCCGATTATCACTGCCGTCGATGCCGACACGATCCGGCTCTTTCACCCGGACTGGGACGAGTATCGTTGCCATTTCGACGCTGTGGAAACTGCGAAACCCGCGTCGCTTCTGTTCACCGATAATGACACGAACTCCCCTGCCCTTTACGGCGTGAAGACGGCGGGGCACTTCAAAGATGCCATCAACGAGTACGTCGTTCACGGCAACACGGCGGCGTTGAACCCGGAGAAAACCGGCACGAAGGTGGCGGCACATTATCAGTACACCGTACCGGCGGGCGGATTGGTGACGGTGCGCGTGCGGCTTCGCCATGCGGCCGAAGATCATATCGATTCGGCGTTCGCCGATTTCGATGCGATCTTCGCGGTCCGTGTTGCCGAAGCCGATGCGTTTTACGCCGATATTCAGCACGAGATGCCGAACCCGGATTCGCGGCTCGTTCACCGTCAGGCGATCGCGGGCCTGATCTGGACGAAGCAGTTTTTCAATTACGATGTGTGGCGCTGGTTGAAAGGCGACCCCGCACAACCGTTGCCGCCCGCTTCGCGGAAAGACCGCACCGCACGCAACGTCGATTGGGAGCACCTCAAGAACTCCGAAATTATCTCGATGCCGGACAAGTGGGAATACCCGTGGTATGCCGCATGGGATCTGGCGTTCCATACGATTCCGTTTGCCACAGTCGATGCCACATTCGCGAAGGAACAGCTACTCATGTTCCTCGGCGAATCGTACATGCACCCGAACGGGCAACTCCCCGCGTACGAGTGGAACTTCGGCGACGCGAACCCGCCGGTACATGCGTGGGCGTGCTGGCGCGTGTTCCAGATCGATCGCCAACAGCGCGGCGAAAAGGGCGACCTCGGCTTCCTCGAACGCACCTTCCACAAGTTGATGCTGAACTTCAACTGGTGGGTGAATCGCAAAGATGCCTTCGGCCGCAACGTCTTTCAGGGCGGCTTCCTCGGCCTCGATAATATCGGCGTGTTCGACCGCAGCCGCCCGCTGCCCACCGGCGGGTTCATCAACCAGGCCGACGCTACCGGCTGGATGGGCATGTACAGCCTGAATCTCATGCGGATCGCGCTGGAATTGGCACTGCACAATAAATCGTACGAAGATATGGCTGTCAAATTCTTCGAGCACTTCCTCGGCATCGCCCGCGCCATGACCGACATGGCCGGGAAGGGCATCGGCCTCTGGGACGAACAAGACCAGTTCTATTACGACGAATTGATATTACCGAACGGCGAAGTGCAACCGCTGCGCGTGCGTTCGATGGTCGGGCTAATTCCACTCTTCGCGGTCGAAGTGCTCGAACCCGAACTGCTGGCGAAACTGCCCGAATTCGCGAGCCGGATGCGCTGGATTCTCGAAAACCGCCCGGACCTGTCGACGCTCGTCTCGAGATGGTACCAAGATGGCCGCGGCGAACGCCGGTTGTTGTCGTTGCTACGCGGGCACCGAATGAAGAAGCTTTTGGGCCGCTTGCTTGACCCGAACGAGTTCCTATCGGACTTCGGCATTCGGTCGCTATCGAAGGCCCACAAAGACAATCCGTTCGTGTTTCACGTGGGAAATGAGCCACTGACAGTCGACTATCA
>JAYSKW010000013.1:0-1117 GCA_043726085.1 Limnoglobus sp. | reverse complement strand
GCGCTTCTCGCCTACTTCCGAGACGAACCGATGGCGGTGCGGTTCGGCATCGCATTGCGTGCGGCCAACCCCGATTGGCTATTCGATGTCGTTCCGGCGTACGCCAGTGTCGGCGTGTTCTTCGATGCGCGCCGGATCGACTCGACCGAAGTGCAACGCCATTTGAAGGCGCTCCGCTACCGCGATGTCGATGCGTCGAGTATCGGCATGAGCCACATCATTCCCGTTTGTTACGAACGTGGGCCGGACCTCGTCCGCGTCGCCGAGTATGCGGGCCTCAGCACGGATCGCGTCATCGAATTGCATATGGGCACGGAATACGCCGTTTACGCCATCGGGTTCGTGCCCGGCTTCCCGTACCTCGGCTATCTGCCGCCCGAACTGTGCGGCGTGCCGCGGCTCGATTCCCCGCGTTTACGGGTCGAACCGGGCAGCGTCGGCTTGACCGCGAAGCAAACGGGAATTTACCCCCTCGCGCGCCCCGGCGGCTGGAACTTGATCGGCACGACACCGCTCACCTTGGTCGACATCGCCGATGGATTCTTCCCGATCCGCGTCGGCGACCGAATGCGATTCGCGCGAATCGACGAGCGCGAGTTCGCCCAACGCGAAGGGGAACGGGTGTGACAATCTCAATACCCCGATGGCTCTTTGGCGAGGTGGCGAAACATCGACGAGGCTTCGTAAACCTTGAGTTTCATGCGGTTGATGCCGCCGATCGGTTGATGTTCCTTGAGCGAGTGCCACGGCGTGAAGAAGAGATTTTCGCAGCGAAGCATCGCCTCTTTCGTGTTGAAGTCTTGCGGCGGGATCGTGATGCGCGCCACGGTCACTGGCTTATCCTTCCACTCGGTACATGCGTTTTCAATTTCGGTTTCGAGGTTGCCGATGTCGGTTTTACTTCGGATTTGCAGCTGAAATTCCAGCACGATGTCTTTCGCCCCAGCATCGGTCAACCGTTTCGCGAGTGCGGTCCGTAGGTAGTCCTTATCGGTAATATTCGGGGCGGCAACCGATTGGCACGCGACCGGCTTGACCGAGTACTTCATCGCGAAATCTTTGCCGAGCAGGTACGGCGCGCCGCTCTGGTAGACGTTCTCCTCCGGGCTGGCAGGCG
>JAYSKW010000012.1:0-2640 GCA_043726085.1 Limnoglobus sp. | reverse complement strand
GCGATTTCTTGACTGTGCGATTCACCGTACGGCCTCCGTTCGCGAAGCGAGTGTGACTCCGGCCAGTGTAACGACCGGCGCACGAAAAAGCCCACGGGTATCGTCCCGTGGGCAAACTCTCTTCAAACGTTCTTCCGTTCTTTACATTCCCTCTATCGCTATCGCAACATCGCGAAGTTGCGTGCGAAGCCGGACATCAGCTTGAGGTTGATGCCGTAGGTGATCTTCAGTGCATCGCCGCCACTGACCGAAAAATACAGCGCGGATGTGGCCTTGTCGTCCGATCCCAGCATCTGCGCCGCCATTCCGCCGATCTGCTCGTTGCCCGTCGAGATGAGTTGCCCGAGTCGTTTCGGATTGACGACGATGTCGAACACCTTCGCCTCGGCAGGCTTCGCGGACAGCAACTTCTTCAGCATCGGTTTCGATTCGGTGCCGAACACCACGTAAATCGCCTTCGGTCCGAATGCGAACTGGAACGTGTTCGATCCGAAGACTTTTTCGACTTTCTCGTCTTTTTCCGGCATCGTAAAATCGTGAACGTTGACGTCGCCGATTTTGCCGGTGTCGAACTTCATCCCGTCTTTGATGTTTTTCGGAACTTTGTCGCCTTTCATAGAGGCTTTTAGAACCTTCTCCAGTGCGGCACCGCCCTCGTAGGACATCGCAACGAGGCTGGTGAAATGGCCATCTTTATCTGGGCCGTTCACGGTCATCGCGAGGTCCATTTCGCCTGTCTTCACCGTGCGAATCAGGCCGTCCAACAGTTCTTTGGTGGCTTCCTTGGGCGTTTCGGCTTCGTTTTCTTCGTTCTTCTTTTTCAGTTCCTCAAGGCCCACGACGGCGGCATCGCGAAGTTCCTTGGCGAACAGCGGCATGTTGGCTTTGAAGCCTGCGGCGGTCTTGTCGTCGAAGGCGGCGGCGAACTGGTTCGTCGTCGGCTTGCGGTCGGTGAGGTCTTGCGCAAGGCTCGTACCCTTTTTCGGGGTCATCGAGGTTTCCATCTCCACGAAGCCGGTCGCCTGATCGAAGACGAGGCGGAAGCCGGTAGATGCGGTTTCCTTCTGCGATTGCTGGTTGAAGCGGTTCGCCATGCCGATGAGGTCCGTCAGCACTTTCCCCCTTGCCCCGTCGTTCGCACCGAGGAGGCCCTTGAGCATTTCGATCGACTGGTCGGTCTGCTTCGCACCTTCTTTGAGCAACTCTTCGGGGTAGCGATCGTTGTAAACCTTGAACGCCATCAGTGCGGTTTCCTTCGGATCGTACAGCTTTTCGACGGCGACGAGCTTCGCCGGGTCGAGGTCGCCCGCGCTGCCGTTCAGGCCGAAGTAAGCATGTTTCGCATGGAACCGCATCAGCACGGGCTTCGCGGGCTTGTCGTCGCCGGCCATCGGGTTCAGTTTCAGGCCGGGTAACTCGCCGAGTTGGTACAGGCCTTTGTCGCCCTTAACGGTTTCCAGCGGCGCTTCGAGGCGTTCGAGCAATTTCAAGAACTCCTCTTCGCTCGTAATCGGGACGGCAATCACGCCGGCGGAGTCGTCGATTTTCTTCGCGTCGAGGTTCACGTAACCGGCGATCGGGCGCGTGAGGTCGAGGCCCGCGAGACCCTTCTCGCCGAGCTTTTCTTTCATCGTTTCGTTCATCTTTTCGACGGCCATTTCGCCGCCGAACATTTTCGCGATGACGCGGGCATCGTCGAGCAACTTGCTCGCGTTTGCCACTTGGAACGTGATGGCGGGGCCATCGGCGGACTTGCCCGACGGTGCGGGGGCGGCCCGCAATGCGAATGGGGCGACCGCAAGAACACATGCTGCGACTGTCCATCGAAACATCATGGCAAACCTCCGAGTTAGATTGCAGGCGGTTGCAATACTCACGGCATCTTATGCTGACGCGAAGCGATTGCAACCGATCCCGCATTGGCGTAAACCAAAGATACGACTTCGATTGTCCCACAGGCCCTGCCATGCACTCCCTTGCCGTGACGTACTTCCGCGAGTTGCAAGATCGCATCTGTGCCGCTATCGAGCGAGTCGATGGTGGCACGCATTTCCGCGAAGATTCGTGGGAACGCGAAGGCGGCGGTGGTGGGCGAAGCCGCATTCTCGAAAACGGCGCGGTCTTCGAGAAGGCCGGTGTGAACTTCTCCGAGGTATTCGGCGAAATGGATGCGGCATTTGCAAATCACCTTCCCGGCGAGGGTACGCGCTTCACTGCCACCGGCATTTCGCTCGTTCTGCACCCGCGTAGCCCGCACATCCCCACGGTTCATGCGAACTTCCGATTCCTCACGCGCGGCTCGGCATCGTGGTTCGGCGGTGGTGCGGACCTTACGCCGTATTATCCGGTGCTCGAAGATGTCGCGCACTTCCATCGAACGTGGAAAGCGGTCTGCGATCGGCACGCGGAGTTTGCGAATTACGACAAAATGAAGCGAGATTGCGACGAGTATTTCCACCTGAAGCACCGCAACGAAGCGCGGGGTGTTGGCGGATTCTTCTTCGATTACACCGGTGCGGATCGCTTGGATGCGACGTTCGTGTTCGTGAAGGATGCGGGCGAAGCGTTCGTCAGCAGCTACGTGCCGATCGTCGAACGGCGTAAGTCCCTCGTCTGGACGGCGGAACAGCGGCTGTTTCA
>JAYSKW010000011.1:0-8520 GCA_043726085.1 Limnoglobus sp. | reverse complement strand
AGCTTACGCAGGGGTCGCTTCCGTGTTCGTACGGCGACGACGCAGGCCGTAGCCGAACATGCCCACAACGCCGATGCCCAGCATCGTCATCGTCGCGGGCTCGGGCACCGCCGAAGCAACACCCGGTGCGCCTTCGGTAACATCGAAGCCTCCCCCGTTGGGAGTGAATGTGAAAGTACGATTCGAGAGGTTGATTGCTTCTGCGTTGTTCAGTGTGCCGTTGACATTGGTCCCAAGAACGCCCGCAAGCGTGGCCGAGTTGACGCCGTCACCGCTGTTCAGTCCTACAGTCGGACTGAGTACAATCCCAGAAACATTACCGTAGCTGAACACAATCGTTCCAGGCGTCGCGCCAAAGGAGTTACCCGCTCCCAGAAGGATGGCTTCGGCATTGATTCTATCACTTCCGCTGCTGTAGTGTCTCACTCCGTTCCAGATCGCGACGAACTGCCCTGTGGTGCTATTGTTATATCGGAGATCACCCGGTGGTAAAAACAGATCGTCGAAGAAGGGTGCGATGCGAGGGAAACTCGCACTGCCAACGGTAGCGGGAAAGCCGTAATTACTGAAATTCGTATCTACCGATCCGAATGTCAAGTTGCCGTTTGAGTTGAAGAAGGTCTGCGTTTGGTTTGAGCCGTAAAACGGCATGGTGAACCCGAGACTGATTGGACCAACTGAAAAATCATCGCCGGTGGTAGCAATGATGACGTCCGATCCACTCGGACCAATCAGTAAACCTGCTTTTGCAGGCGCTGCCGCGACGAGCAGCACGATGGCTGCACATAGCGATACGAGATACTTCTTCATTCGACACTCCTACTGGACATTTGAGCGTCGCGTCCAGAACATCTGGTCGCGGTCAACGATACCGAATTCGGATCTTCACACGGCAAGGAGCACTGACTTTGGTCGTACCGGCAGAGGGCGTGAAGTATTCCGAATGATCGGATCGTATTGATTGATACTAAGCTACTGCCATAGTTTTCGCCCGTCAACGGGAAAATGGATTCAATCCGGAATTAATTCGTTTGATTCATTTTACTGTCGGAATTGCCGACAAAGTGGTTGGCGCATCCGCTTTCCGCTTATTGCTCGATGCGAAAGGGCGTTCGCAGTACCGGTAGAAAATCCAGCAGAAACCACACGTCAGCACGAAGACGCCAACGTCGAGAATCGCAGAATCGGCTGGCAGAATCTGACGAAGCCATTGCATCGATACGAATCGAATGCGTCCGTGCAATAAGTAAATCGAGTACGACATCGCTCCGACTGCCACCGATAAGCCCAACAACGCTCGTATGCCCCTCCATCGCGATTGGGTCAGGCATTCGCGAAATGTGGCATCCCAGGTATGCGAAAAATAAAGGGCTACCGCGAAACCGGCTGCGAAGATTGTTTCGTCGATGCTTTTGCCGAGCTGAACCTGCCAGAGGAACCCGGAGACGAGAAGCGCCGCCACGCCGATACTGATCGGCTTCACACGCCGTCCGAAGGTTGCAGTCGGGTTACGGCCGTGTTGCAGCAGCCAGCACACGACTGCACCGAACCAGAATTGCGGCCAATACGGCAGAAATAGTCCCGTGTTCCATATTTCGGGGAACAGCCGGGCCGACGCAAATCCAGCTAGAGCCACCAGCGCCAAAACTAGATGAAACCGGTTGCGCGATAACTTCGCCGCCGTCACGACGAAGTAAAATTGCACTTCGATGGCGAGCGTCCAATACACCGCGTTGATGGTGTTGAATCGGCTTTGTAAGGAATCGGCTCCTGCGGACGCATCGAAGACGCGCAATAAACTGGCCACGGCAAGCCAATCGCCGACCGAATACGATAGAAACCCATTCGTCCGGACTGCGGGGGAGGGCGGGGTATAGTTTCCATCGCGTACGGCAGTCAGGAGCGCGAGTACGAACGGCACCGCAACCGCAACCAGGATCGCGCACCAATACGTCGGATAGATTCGGCGAACCCGCCGCTTCAGGAATTGCCACGACGATTCGTTTCGCTCGAGCGAACCGATAGCGGCCGCAGCAAGGCAATAGCCCGAGATCACGAAGAACATCGGTACGCCGAGTTGCCCCTGTTTGAGGATGGCATGAAAAAACGGCAACGATTCCCGCACGATCGTTGCGAAATCGTAATGATAAGCAAACACCCACAATGCCGCGAAACCGCGAAGCGGGTCGAGTAAACGAAATCGCATTGTGGCTCCTGGTAATGCCGATACTGTTGCGATTGGAATCGTCGCCGATTTCCGTTCGCTGCGAAAGTCGTTATGCAAAAGAAACCGACGATCGTTTTTGCCATGCGATACCCCGATAACATCGGTGTCGTCTGGGCGAGCATGGGGCGGATATACGACGCCGTTGCGGACCGTTTGGCCGGGAGCTACCGCAGTGTCATCGCTTACCCGCAATTAACGGGCATGGCGGTATATCGACCGACTCACCTTCAACCGGTATCACTCGATCTTTACGATACCTCAGCACCGCACCGCGCAACGATTCGTCAATTTCTCGATGCCGAACAGGTTCGCGCCATCGTCTACTTCGGCTGCGACCCTTCGACGATCGACCTCGCGTTCGTTCGTACGGGTGGAATCCGGACGATCAATTACGATCAAGATAGTTACCCCGTTACGACATCCCAACCGATCTGGAAATGGGCAACGAAAGCCATCACTCGCCGGGTACTTCAGCGAAATATCCACGATCTCTACGTAGCGAATGCCGACCACCAACGACAATTTCTGCTTCGCCATGCCGTTTTACCACCCGGACGAGTCGCGATCGTAGCCAACGGTGTCGATCCCATTCGTTTCTCCCCCGGCCCCATGCCAAACCCCGTCGAACTCGGACTACCAAACGCACGGCAATACGTCGTCAGTATCTGTCAGGCACGACCCGAGAAACGGATCGATTTCCTCATCGAAATCGCGGCCGAATACGCGAAACGGTATCCGACAGCAGGCGTGACATTCGTCCATGTCGGCGATGGACCGGCACTGACCGACTGGATCGCAAAGGCGAACGCACTCGGTCTCGGAGACCGGTTCGTTTTCGCAGGCGGGCAAACGAATGTCGCCCCATTTCACAGGCTGGCGTCGGTTTATGCGCATTGTGCCGAGCGAGAAAGCTTCGGCTTTGCAGTGGCCGAAGCGATGGCGACCGGCGTACCGGTCGTCGCAGCCGATTCGCCCGGCCCCGCCGAACTGCTAATTGGCGGGGTGGGAGGTGTCATTGTGCCGCAAAATCAGATCGTAGCATTCGTGGACGCGATTCACAAATACCTCAGCAACGACCGATTGCAAATCGAAACGGGTGTTGCAGGTCGTAAACGGATCGAACAAAAGTACACGCTCGACCGACAAGCCAACGAACTCGCGACGGCAATTTTGAGTGTCATCGGATAACGAGAGCGTCGCGTCGACTATCAAAAAGTCGCGTGAAAGTCGTCTGCGACCTGTTGATCCGAGCGCTTACGGTAGGCTGCCACGCTGTACCATTCGGTTCGTCGAGATCGCGCCGCCGCCGCATCGGTCAGCCCGGCCATCTGTCCGAAACGCCGACCCATGCGTGCGAGGAGTCCGTTCAGAGTGACACTCGGGGACGGAGACAAGAGATCGTACGGTTTATGCGTCTCGATGAATCGGCAGACCTTGTGAACGGCCGGCCAGCCGGTATCGTGAATTGCCAGAACCCCACCCGGTTCGAGTAATAAATCGGTGTAAAAGAAGTCGACCAGGGTGTAATCGAACGAGTGCCAGCCGTCGATTAGGACGAAGTCGAACCGCTCGCGATCGCGGACGAGTTGCGGAAGTGCGAGATAGTCGAAGTCTTCAATCACTCGAACGATGTTCGTATATCCCGCTTTCGCGACGGCTGCGTGCCCGGCACCTTTCCAACCGGTCGCCGCCGACTGGAACGGATCGATCGCGGTATGCTGCCCGCCTACCCCGTTCGCTTTGTGAGCGTTGCAAATTTGTACCGTACTGCCGCCATTCGCCATGCCAATTTCCAGCGTGCGTTTGGGTTTGTCGCGATGGAGTAGCTCACCGATTCGGGCATATTCTTCCACCCGCATTCCCGCAGGCGCAACCACTCCGGTATCGATGTTCACGTTTTCTGCTTTCTATGAAAAAGGTCGTAACTATAAAGTTTTTGCCAACTGATGAATCCGTTGTTGCGTCTCGGCCTGTATCAGGTAATGCCTGAGAAAGTGGTTGAATGCGTGGCCGTTTCCACCACCTAACCAATAATCGTCCGGCATGGGTGTTGGAGTGGGATCCGCAGTTGCGAACATCGCCATGTAGCCCGTCTGTTCTGGCGTCCAATCGCCGAACCAAATCGCACCCGGGCCAGTACGCAAGGCAAGTGGTTGTTCGATTCGCCACGTCAAGTACGCCTCGGCGACATGCAGATTCAGCCGATTCCGGCGATACCACAACAGACCGCTATTGAAAAAGTAATACTCGAGGGACCAACGTTGACCAAAGCGTGCCGTAATGTCCGCGAGCTGAACGAATGCGGTGCGAACCGATTCCGGTACCGCGGTCGCCTCGTCTCGATGATCGTGTAGGTAGTAATCGCGGCTATCGGAACCGGCAACCCATTCGGACAACAGTTTGGGATATTCAAAAAAGACCGTATCGGGATCGAGGACGATAATGCGTTCGTTATGCCCCAAACAAATCGGGTGCAAGAGCTTGCAAATCGGGTGATAGCCACCGGCGTAAAGTTCCGCCAGTCTCGGGATGCTTTGCAATGTCTCTTGAAAAATGGGTTCGTCGACGCGGCGCGAGAGCCAACGGGCACCGGGAATGAGACGGTCTAACCAGGCGCGATCGTTCGGCGTCAGGCTACCGTCCTCCGTAATCGTGACGGCCAGAGGCAGTTCGTATCGCAAGAGAGAAAGCAGTGAAAGTCCTGCCAACCGCACGTCTCGCTTGCAAACGAGCATGTGGACTTCAGCGGCAGCGGATTCCGTTGGAGTGGCTGCCCTCGGCGTGGCATGACGGAGGTCCGTTATAGCGGCATTGATGCGTGCGGTATCCCAGCGAGAACGAAGTCGATACGGCAACCATTTCGGTGCGGCAATCACGATGCATTCCTGGTTTTGCAGTTATGGTACCGACTTATCGTGAAAGTCACTGACCAAACCATCCACCTGATTCACCCGCGAAGACCATTCAAAATTGCGGATGACCCATTCTCGCGCCGCCAACCCCATTTTCTGGCGGAGCGCCTCGTCCGAAAGCAACATCGTGGTCGCATCGGCGAGAGTGGTGAGATTCGTACAGTCGACGACGAAGCCCGTTTTGAAGACGCCCATCGTTTCGGAGGTTCCACCAGATGCCCCTGCAATCACCGGCTTCCCACACGATTGAGCCTCGAGAAGCACCATACCAAATCCTTCGATTTCCGCTCCGATTTGGCGATTCGGCAATACGAACAGATCCGATTGTTGGTAAGCACGGACGAGCGAGTGGAAATCGCACTCGCCGTAAAATCGAACATGATTGTTCAATTTGAGTTTGCCGACAAGCTCGGTCAGTCGTTCCCGCTCAGGCCCATCGCCGACAATCGCGTAAAGGACGTTTGGGATCTTTTCGCGCACGCGATTCAACGCCGCGATCATCAGATCGTGGCCCTTACGCTTTTGCAACCGACCGACGGTGAGGAGAACGGTGCGGTTGACCCAACCCAAGGTGGCTCGGGTCGTTTCACACGCTGGGGCCGGTACGAAAACATCGGTTTCGACCCCAGGCGTTACGCGATGGATTCGTTCGTCGGGGACGTTCCAGGAGTTGCGAATAATGTGTCGTGTGTTTTCGGAGTTGGCAATCACGCCGGCCGCATTTGCGAAAACGCGACGTGCCATCCAGCGATGCTGTCGGCTCGTCATGACACCCGCAGTCGATCCCGATTCCGGAATCGTCACTTCTTCTCCATGTGCGGATACGAAGTAGGGGATGCCGGCCAATTGATTGACCATCCAGCCGATCCACCCCTCGGGCACGCATCGACCACACCAGAGATATTCGATGTTGTGCCGAACGCATTCGTCGCGAACGCGCCGAGCAATCGCGACGTAATTGGAAAGCCCACGACGGCTGACTGTGCCGGTTTCGTGGAACGCCATCGGCATTCGGATAGTCGGTACGAGGTGCGTGGCATCGAATTCGACTGCGCCCGGTACTAAATCGCTCATCACGACGATACGATCTCGCGGCATCCGACGGACGATCTCCCAAAAATATCGCCCGCTTCCACCGATCAGTGGAGGTAGTATCTGAGACAGTAAGAGTATCTTGGGATTGCGTAGTCCCACGCCCCCCCGTATTTCATCCGATGTCAGAATCGGATGCGTATCGGTATCCCCGGAACTCGATTGTACCGAGTATTTCTCATGACGATCATCCCGCCCGACGTTCATAACCGCGCCCTGAGGATCGGGATATACACTGACGTCCTTGCGTATAAACGATCCGGTATCGGTTGGCATGTGACTCACCTTCTCGATGCGCTTTCGGCAATCGACAGTGTGAATGAATACTACTTGGTCCATCGTCGGGCGAGAGAAGAAAACGAAGCTTCGTTCTATTGCCCAACGCATCCGAACTTCCACGACGTTGCCGTGAGAGTGCCGGATATTTTTTATTCGCGATACTTCCGCGTTTACGATAGCTGGATCTTACCGAGAGCCATTCGCAAGCTGAATCTCGATGTATTCCATGGGCCGAATCACTATTTACCGCAGCGTGGGCGGACGCCGCAGATCATCACGTATCACGATATTGCAGATGCCGTTACGGGCGAGGGTGGGGTGAGAATCAGACAACGGTCGTCTGCGATAAAATACCTCGCGAGAGCGGACGGTCTCATTGCACTTTCCGAGTGTACCATATCCGATCTGAAAGGCGTGAGCGAATTACCGTGCGATGCAAAAGTAATTTATCAGGGCGGGAACATCTGGCAAGATTATTCGTCGATTATTGATGTAATGATTACGCTACAATCCCGATTAAATATCACTTCGCGGTACGCGCTGTTCGTCGGATCGCTAGTTGCACGGAAAAATCTCCCCCTATTATTGCGTGCGTTTCAGATTCTCATTCCAACCTTGGAACCGGGGTTTCAATTGGTTCTCGCAGGAGCAGCCGACAACAATGAAGCGCTGAAACTGCGAGAGATGTGCCAAAATTTCGGAATTTCGGACCGCGTGTCGTTTACTGGCTATTTATCGAATGTGGAACTGGCGGCGCTGTATCGCGGTGCGAGCGTATTCGTTCTTCCGTCTCGATACGAAGGATTCGGCATGATCCTTTTAGAAGCGATGGAAGCCGGTGTGCCGATTGTCTCGACGGCGGTCGGTGCTCTTCCCGAAGTTCTCGGCGATGCGGGAATTCTCGTTCCGCCCGACGACCCCGTTGCGATGGCCGCTGCGGTCGGGCGAATCCTCGGATCGGAAAGCCTACGAAGCGAACTCATCGCGAAAGGTCGAATCCGGCAAGCGATGTTTTCGTGGAAAACCACCGCCGAACAAACCTTAGCCATGTATCGCCGGGTGGCACGGCTTAAGAAATGATAGCGGCCGCAAACGATGTCTACGTTCTCGCGGGGGTCCAGATTCGGTCCCAAGTGTCTTTTGCGGATAGAAGCCAGCGCGGTCGACTCGCCCGTCGTTTGAGCAACAGGAATCGGGGATCGGTAAATCCCAGTTCGGTAGCCAACCCGCAGAGTTTGCGAACGAGTTCCAATTTTCGCTGCCAATAAAGCGATTCGCAACGAGTGAGCAAGAACGCTTGTGCGGCATCGCGACCGGCCGTCGATTCCAATCCCAGTTGGGTGCCCCAGCGGTCGATAAACGCCATCTGAACTTGGCAATGATAGCGAAATACCCGTGCTAAATCGCTCATTCCCGTTTGATTCGCGTGTACGCGATACTGCGCGAGCGGTCGATTGACGTACCCAAAATCGGTGAGGCGAGCGATGCGAAGTAACAGGTCGTAATCTTCCCCGTTCACCCAGTTGAGATCGAAAGGCAATCCGTGTGGCTCGCTTGCTGCCGCTAAATCGATCCACTTCCGACGTACCAGAACGGTCGAGAAGACAACCGTGTCTTCCGCGAGCATTGCAGTCAAACATTTGCCGCGAGCGGGATTATCGGGGCGTTGGCCACCGTTATCTGTGTAATGGCCGACGGGATCAATGTAGCGGAAGTCCGAATGAACTAATCCCACCTGATCGCTCAATAGTGGCAGTTGGTCTGCGAGTTTCGTATCCTCCCACACGTCGTCGCTATCCAGAAACGTCACTAATGGCGCAGTCGATGAAGCGATGGCTTTGTTTCTCGCGACGCACACCCCCCCTTTTGGAAGGGGAAGATACCGGATCGTCATTCGCTTCGCCCATCGCGTCGTCCGTTCGCGAATCACTTCCGCAGTGTTATCGTTCGATGCATCATCCGCAACGATCAACTCGATACGGACACCTGCCGTTTGACGACCGATCGAAT
>JAYSKW010000010.1:0-2714 GCA_043726085.1 Limnoglobus sp. | reverse complement strand
GCAAAATTGTTAAGAACAAGGACAATTCACAGTCCTTTTGGATAACGTGGACAGACGATTTGTTACGTGAGAAGGATAAATCACCAGGATCAGATGCTTCATTGAATAAGCGGAATCTGAACGTGAGTAATCCGCTTAATTTCTTACCAAGCAAAACAGACAAATATCGGCTGGCAGTGAATGATTCAAATGGAATAGGTAGTGTTGATATTTCTTTTGGTAGTGATGCTTACGGGAGAAATCGATTGGTCAAATTTATTCCTGCCGATGGAACACTTCTTCAAAGATCCATGAAAGATGTCGTGGCAAAAGCTAACAGTTTGGACGCCTCGGTCGTGGCACAATTGCGTCAGGCTCAATCTCTCTCCGGCTTATGGAAAACTAACGCCCCCATAGAAATCATGAGAGTACGAAATAAAGCCAAACTGACTCAAGAAGGGAAATTGCAGTTGCGATTTGAAAATTGGCGGCCAGCGACTCGCGAGGTGACCGTCGTACTTGTGACCGATGGTAAGGAGTGTCGTCGACCTGCTAGGCTGACATGTCTTCCTTCTGGCAATGTGATCGTTGAAATCCCAGAACAAATTACAGACGACACAGTGTCTTCACCGCTAATAAGAAGAAAGCCTGTAGACATTAACCTTTTGGCTACAGATCACACCATTCAGTTAACACTCAATGACAACAAGATCGTTGGTCGATTTAAGCCAAAAAATGCTGATTCCAAGCTGTATGTGGATCTGACGTTTGATTCAATCGATCTTAAACGCTGATTCCTCTCGCATTCGCAACGCCCCGCACGGTAAACCGCGCGGGGCGTTTTCGTTTGACGCGATCCGAAGTCTCACGACTTCGGCTACATGCCTATTGTCTGTGGCGCAGGTGCCGCTTCACTTCACCGCGTCGGCGCGCAGGTTTTGCAGCAACTGCAAGAGGTCTCGATGTTTCTGGGCGTCGGGGGTGCCGTTGATGGTGTGGCGGTAGACGCCGTTCGCGTCGAACACGGCCAGGTTCGGTTCGCCTTTCGTCAGGCCAAAATGTTTCGTCATGGTGTCCTCGAAGTCGAGCCACACGGGGACGTCCGGCGCGTTCGCTTTCACTTGGCCGCGGATGACGGTTCGCAGCAAGCCCGGCACTTTGCCGCAACAGGCCACGGGCACCACGATTACCTCCGGCGACGTTTGCCCCGGCTTCAAACCGGGTAGCGCGACGATCGGTTGCTTCTGTGCCTCGGCCGGTTTTAGCCCCTTGGCGGTCGGGTGAAATTGCGTGTGGAGTTGCTCGCCGAGTTGCCGACACGCCTCCATTCCCTTGCGGTCGCCGTACACCAGCACGACGACGCGACCGCGCAGCGACGACAATTCGGGCTTGCCGTCGAACTGATCTTCAAACGCGAAGTTCACCGGTTTCGGCGCAGGCTCTTCACCGAATGTTGCCGACGTAACGAGAACCACCGCGAACAGAGCGATTGCAATTTTCATGAGTACCCCCGCCGTCGGCGCGATTCATTGGAGACGAGCCGGGCGACGGCCACGGCTAGAAAACAAGCTGTAAACCCCGCCACGGCGGCGAGGCTCGGCAACGAGGCGATCAATCCGCGACCTTGCCACGCCACGCCTTCGAGGCCGCGCATCGCCCACGTCGTCGGCATCGCCAGCGAAAGATCCCGCACCCACGCGGGCAGTAAGTACGATGGCAGCCACAGCCCGCCGATCATCGACACGCCCAATATCACGAGGATGCAAACGCTGCGGGCGCGGGCTTCGGTTCCGCCGACGGCGGCGACCATCAACCCCGTAACCGCCGCGAGCGCGCTGATTGCCATCGCGAGAAACACGAAGCCTAACACAGAGCCGTTCACCGTCACGCCGAAGATCAAGTTCCCCATGAGGAACGTGAAGCCGATCAGGAGGAGTGCGATCGTTGCGGTGGCGAGTGCTTTTGCGAGTAGTATTTCGCTGAGCGATACAGGTGCGGAACGCATTCGCAGCCAGACGCTCCGGTTGCGTTCGCGCAACAGCAGCAGCCCGCTTTCCATCCCCCAGAACAGCAGATATTGCAGCGTCATCCCGCAGAAGCTGTGCGAGTACGGGTTGAACGCACTCCGCGAATCGCCGCTGATCGCGAACGCTTCACTTTGGAACGGCAGTGCATCCGATGCCAATGGCCCGAGTTGCGCATTCGCGATGGAGCGCAACACGACCTCGGTGACGACGCCCTCCGCCCACTGCGCTTCCATCGTGCAAAGCGGATTGTGCAGCAGTTCCATTCGCGGGCGATCCGCACGGCCCGGCGTCCACGTCGCCAGTGTCTCGAACGATTTCGGCAACACGACGGCGACGCCCGGACTGCGTTCGGCAACGAGTGTCAGCGCTTCGGCACGCGAAACGATCCGCGCTTCGACTCGGTCGCACGCCACCACCGCTTGCGCGAGTTGGGCCACGAACGGCGAATCCGATTCGACCACGAGCAGGAGCGGTAACTTGACGGCGGTGCCGGTGGATTGCGGGCGGTCGAAGATGAGGCCGAACGCCGACGCGAGTAGAACGGGCACGAGGAAGCACAAGAACGCGGCGCGACGGTCCGACCAGAACAGCGACCAGTCCTTCGCGGCGAGCACGGCAATTCGAGACAATTTCGGAGCGGGCATTCGGTGCATCCGGTGTTACGAGCGTGCGACGGCTTCGAGCCGACCGGGTGGCGTGCGGAACGTA
>JAYSKW010000009.1:0-2774 GCA_043726085.1 Limnoglobus sp. | reverse complement strand
GGTTCGGCGTCACGGCATTCAGCGGTTCGTGTTTTCGAGTACGTGTGCCACTTACGGCGTACCCGATGCGGTGCCGATTACCGAGGCCCAGACGCAGCTACCGATCAACCCGTACGGCAACACGAAACTCGCGTTCGAGAAGATGCTGTCCGACTACGCACCGGCGTACAACATCGGCTTCGCCGCGCTGCGCTACTTCAATGCCTCCGGGGCGTCGCCCGATGGCACCATCGGCGAAGATCACACGCCCGAATCGCACCTGATCCCGATCGTGTTGCAAGTGGCACTCGGGAAACGGCCACACGTGGAAATCTTCGGCACCGACTACCCGACGCCCGATGGCACCTGCATTCGCGATTACATTCACGTCGACGATCTCGCATCGGCACACCTACTCGCACTCGAAAAGATCGTGCCGGGAACAGGGCGGTTTTACAACGTCGGCATCGGCAACGGCTACAGCGTCCGCGAAGTCATTCAGACCGTGGAAGCGGTCACGGGCAAAACAATCGCCGTCAAGGAAGGGCCACGCCGTGCGGGCGATCCGCCATCGCTCGTCGCCGGTTCGGACCTCGTTCGGCAGGAACTGGGCTGGAAACCGAACTACACCGAGCTTCAGCCAATCGTCGAAACAGCATGGAATTGGCACAAAAAGCACCCGACCGGATACGCGAAATAGACCCACTGAACGCCCAGGGGTACGACGGTAAACGTCTAACCCTGGGCTATGAGATGGAACCCCGTTGGGGTAAATACACAACCAATTCTGTACCCCAACGGGGTTAAATCCCACAGCCCAGGGTTAGACGCTTCGTCGTACCTGGGCAAACCCGTTGGGATGCATTTTTCAACAAACACCAGCTATTTTGGCAGTTCCTGAACGATTCCGCCCTCGTCGAACTCTTTTCCGTTGTGCAATTCTTCGCTAATCGCATAATGACGGATAACAACTGGGCAGGATGTTCCCGGTTATGACACCCCCGACTGCCGTGGCGAGCGGTCGGCGGGCCAAGACGGCCCGTAAGTATTCGCTCTACAAATAGATAAACCCCGATACGACTTGCCTCCCTTAAATCGGGAACATTGTTTCTCGTCGTTCGATGCGGTGAATGCTGGCACGCAACCCACGAAACGAACGATCTTCCATACAAGATCGTGCTCGTTTCGTTTGCATTGCTGGTACTCACGGATCGATGCGAGAAGCCGGGCGTAGCGGGCAAAATGAAAAGGGATGGACACGTCGATGCCCGAACCGTTGATCATTGCGCTCCTCGTCCTCGCAGGATTAGGAGGCGGATATGGGATTTCAAAACTGTTTAGCAAGCGGAGTGGCGTCGTGTCCATTATGGACACCGAGGTCGTTCGCTCCGCCGAAGCCAAGGCGAAAGAGATTCAGGATCAGGCACAGCGCGATGGCGAGCGCATCATCAAGGATGGCGAGTTGAAGGCTAAGGAGATGGCATTCAAACACAAAGAAGCAATCACCCGCGAACTCGATGTCACCCGAAACGAAATCCGCGAACACGAACGCCGCAACGAGAAACGCGAAGACCTCCTAGAAGAAAAGTACAAGGACATCAGCCGAAAAGAACACCTGCTCGATGGCCAGATCAAGAAGAATCAGGATTCCAAAACCACCCTCGACCGCAAGACGAAAGACCTCGAAGGCTTGATCCAAGACGAAACGAAACGCCTCCACGAGATCACCGGGCTGTCGCGCGAAAATGCTGAACGCATGTTGCTCGACCGCCTCGAACGGCAACTCTCCGATGAAATGTCGGTACGCATCCAGCGGCATACCGATCAACTGAAGCAGACCTCGGACCTGAAGGCGCGCGAGATCATCTCGATGGCGATCCAGCGGTGCGCTTCGGACCACACTGCCGACACGACCGTCAGCACGGTGGACATCCCCAGCGACGACATGAAGGGCCGCATTATCGGCCGCGAAGGACGCAACATTCGCGCGTTCGAGAAATGCTCCGGCGTCGATGTCATCGTCGACGACACGCCGGGCGTGGTGATCGTTTCGTCGTTCGACAACATCCGTCGCGAAACGGCACGGCTGGCGTTAACGAAGCTCATTGCCGATGGTCGCATCCACCCGACGCGGATCGAGGAAGTCGTTCTCGAAACGCAAGCGGAGATGGAAAAGCACGTGATGGAAATGGGCCGTAAAGCGGTGATGGACGCCGACGTGGCGATGCCGCAAGAGAAGCTCGTGTACTTACTCGGCCGGTTGAAATTCCGCACCAGTTACAGCCAAAACGTGCTGAACCACAGCGTGGAAGTGGCGCACCTGTGCGGGATCATGGCCGCCGAACTCGGGCTGGACCCGAAGCTGGCGAGGCGCTGCGGGTTGCTCCACGATGTGGGCAAAGCCGCCGACCACGAGATGGAAGGCGGGCACCCGAAAGTCGGCGCGGAACTCGCCAAACGCTACGGCGAAACCAGCCGCGAAGTGCTGCACGCGATCGTCGGCCACCACGACGATATCACGGTCGATAACATCTACACGGTGCTGGTCGCATCAGCGGACGCCATCAGCGCGAGCCGACCGGGCGCGCGGCGCGAATCGCTCGAAAAGTACGTGAAACGCCTGGAAAACCTCGAAGCGGTCGCGTGTGGTTTCCCCGAAGTCGATCAGGCGTTCGCGATCCAGGCGGGTCGGGAACTGCGCGTGATTGCGAACACCGCCAAGACGACCGACGCCGACGCGATGCGGATTTGCCGCGAGATCGCCCGTGCCATCGAGCAGCAACTCGATTACCCCG
>JAYSKW010000008.1:0-2777 GCA_043726085.1 Limnoglobus sp. | reverse complement strand
TCTGATCGATCAGTTTATCGAATGCCTTCTTGATATCGCCGGGCTGGAGCAACTCGATTTTCTTCTCGAGGTCCGCGTAATACTCGAAGGTTCGCCCCGCATACAGCCCGTTCACCAACTGCCCCGCCAGTGAGCCATCGTTCGCACGCCGACCGCGTAGCGTTTGAATGAACGCTTTCTTGACCTCTTCGAGTTCGGACGCACTCATGCCTTCGGTGAGGAACTTTTTCAGTTCTTCGGCCATGATCGTATCGACCTTACCCATGTTGTCGGGGTTGGTGATCGCGGACATGCTGAAGCGGCCGTTCTTCTCGACCGACGAGACGGACACGGCCGAACGCACGCCGTAGGAAAGCCCTTCTTTGCCGCGAACGCGAACGCTGAGGCGACTGGCGAGCGGGGCTTCGCCGAGCGCGTAGTTACCGATGATCAGTGCGGCATAATCGGGGTCGGTGTTCTGGATCGCCACGTTCAAACCGGCGACATAGACCGCGTTCGCTTTGTCCGGCGTGATGATCTTTTCCACACCACCAGCGACCGTCACGGCTGGCTCCGTGATTCGCTTGTATGCGATTTTCGACGTCCAGCCTTCCAGAATCGCTTCAATTGCAGTCGTTGCGGCCTTCGGGTCGAAATCGCCGACGATGGCCACTTCGCCAGACGTGCCGCTCAGCTGCGATTCGTAGACTTCGCGAACGTTGGCCACGGTCAGCGCCGTCAACCGCGTCTTCGATTCCGCAAACGTCGGAACGTATCGCGTGTCGTCCGGCGGGAACGGTGCGAGTTTCCGCGACAGCGCGTTGTCGGCCAGCGCTTGCGGATCGGTGCGGTTCTGCTCCAAGCCTTCGAGTTGTTCGCGTTTCAGCACCTCGAACTCGGCTTCGGGGAAGTTCGGCTCGCGGAGGATTTCCTTCAACAATGCCAGCGTGGCGGGCAGGTTGGCACGCTTCGTTTGCAGCGAAATCGTCACATCGCCCGGATCGGAACCGATTGAGACGATCGAACCGAGTCTGTCGAATTCGTCTTTGATCTGCTGACGAGTCTTAGACTTCGTGCCACGGTTGAGCATGGCACCCATATACTCGGCGGCTTCGGTTTTGCCCTTCAGTGAGTCGGCGTTTCCGAAGCGGAGGACCATCGACAGGTTGACCGTTTCGCCGCGGGTTTTCTTAGGGAGGTAAGCATACGACAGGCCCGTTGCGAGTTTTCCGCGTACGACGCGCTTCTCGACGTTCTCCGGCGTCGGGTCGAACGCTTCCCCAGCGGAAAGTGCAGCGCGGCCGACGTAGGCATCGACGAGTGAAGCCACGGTCGGGGCACCGGGGATCTCTGCACGTTCGGATTTTTTCGTGGGGACGTAAATGCCAACGGTGCGGTTCGAGCGGATCAGGTACTTGGCGGCCACGCGGTTGACGTCGGCGGCGGAGACCTTTTCGAGACGATCGCGGTGAACGAAGAACAACCGCCAGTCGCCGCACCCGGCCCAGTCGCTGAGGCTGATCGCGAAGAGTTGCGTATTCGCCAACGTGCGTTCGCGTTGTTGAATGAGCGGCAGGCGTGCCCGCTCCACTTCCTCGGCGGTGATCGGCGTTTCAAACAGGGATTCGAGCAATCCGATCATCGCATCGCGGGTCGATTCGGTCTTGTCGGCTTCGGTGATGGCCACGACCGTCATCGTGCCGGGGTCGAACGTGTTCCGCGCGAGTGCGAAGACGCCGCTCGCTTTCTTCGTTTGGACGAGTTCCTTATAGAGTCGGCCGTTCGGTTGCGTCGAAAGCACGTTCGCCAAAATCTCGCACGCGGGATAATCCGGATGGCTGGCGGCGGGGATGTGATACACCGCACCCGTTGCACCGACTTCGCCGACGCGACGCAATGTGACGACGCGCTCGCCATCTTGCGGGGGTTCTTCGGTATACGTGGCGGGCAGTTCGCGGGTCGGTTTCGGAATCGCGCCGAAGTGCTTCGCGGTCAGTGCGAGTGCCTTCGTTGCGTCGAACTTCCCGGCAATCACGATGAATGCGTTATCGGGCTGGTAGAACTTCTTGTAAAAGGCTTTCAGGCTATCGACGGGAACTCGCTCGATGTCTGTGCGGTTGCCGATGGTCGATTTCCCATAGTTGTGCCACTCGAACGCAGCGGATTGCATCCGTTGAAATAGAATCCCCACAGGGTTATTTTCGCCGCGCTCGAACTCACTTCGCACGACGGTGAACTCTTTCATGAGTTCTTCGCGGGCGATGAAGCTGTTGATCATGCGATCCGCTTCAAGTTCGATGCCGAATTCGAGGTTCTCATCGGTAGCGGACATCGTCTCGAAGTAATTCGTGCGGTCGACGGAGGTGGTGCCGTTGAAGTTGGCCCCGTGGTCGCGGAGCGCCTTGGGCACATCGGGGAACTTCGGGCAGCCCTTGAACACCATATGTTCGAGCAAGTGGGCCATGCCCGTTTCGCCGTAACCTTCGTGGCGACTGCCGACGAAGATCGTGGCATTGACCGTCACCTTCGGCTGCGAGGCATCTGGTAAGAGCAACACCCGCAGGCCATTCGCGAGCTTGTATTCGGTAATTCCTTCAACCGTGCCGCCTTTCGTTATCCCTTCGGGAAGTGCGGGGGCTTGGGCGAAGACAGTTGTTTCAGTCATGCTGAGGAAACTAACTAACAAGAGAACGAGCCACGCTCGTGGAATCGACATTTCGCGCTCCTTACGTTTTCGACAAAGACGCACGCCCGCGTTGGGCGATAAGTGTCATGGTGCGAGCAATGGTATGCGACGT
>JAYSKW010000007.1:0-1544 GCA_043726085.1 Limnoglobus sp. | reverse complement strand
CGGGTCGACGGCGAACGGGGGCATTGGGGCCGCATGACCGCACAACGAAGGTTCGCCGCGTGACTGTCACGCGGCGCGGGCGTTCACGGCGCGGTACGTGAACGCGGTTAGTATAGGACTCAAAGCAATCGTCGCGATTGTTTCTCCAGCGCCGCCGCAGCGTACGTCAAACCCGCTCCTAACGCGGTTTGACGGTCGTGGCCGGTGTGAAACTCATGGCGAACGCCGATGGCGTTCAGCTTCTCGTGGAGTCGGTCGTTCCCGCGAAACCATCGGGAATCCGGCGAACACGCGAACCAGATGTGCGGCGGAAAATCGTGCGGGCGCACTTGCAGAACGGCCGTGTCTTGCCGTGCCGCTTCGCGCCGCGGGTAGAGCGCATCGAGCGGCGTGCCCTCGCCGTGCAGTTCGTGGAAATCGCACGCGCCATCGATGCTGACAACGACGGGAAAGCGTTCGGGGTAGCGAAACCCGAGCCGCAGCGCCGCTTGTCCGCCACTGCCGATACCGACAAGCGCATTCGCGGGCCTGCCGAAAACGCCTGTCGTCCAAGGCAGAATCGCATCGATCAACAGCGCCTCCGCCGTCCGCGTCCACCACGTAACGCCCCCATCCGGTGCGACACAGCCCATGCCACGCGCGACGAACATCGAGGGGTGATCCGGTAGCGCCTCAGCGAAATCGCGTAGGAACAAGATTCGCGCAAGCAGTGGCTCCGGACGAAACCAATCGACGGCCACGCCGCCAACATCGTCGCGATACCAACCGAGGTATATTGTGTGATTGTTAGTCCCGTGCATTGGGCACCGCGAGGCGATTCAGCGCTTTCGCCAGCGATTCCATCGGCAGGCCGACGACGTTGCTCGTGCTGCCTTCGATGACGGTCAAGTACGGATCGGTCGGGAATTCCAGCGAATACGCGCCGGAGCAACCCTCCCATTTTCGCGACGCGATGTACGTGTCGATCTCGTCTTTCGAGAGTTCCACCATGCGGACGAGGCTGCGTTCTTGCCACATGTACTGCATGTTACTCGGGCGAACCCAGAGGCAGACGCCGGTCCAGAGTTCGTGAACGCGACCGGACAAGCCGTGGAGAATCTGCCGTGCGTGCGCTTCGTCGTCGGGCTTGCCGATGACTTTGCCATCGAGCCAACCAACGGTGTCGGCCGCGAGTACGACGCCTTCATCGACCGTCATCGCGACGTTGTCCGCTTTGAGCCACGCGAGTTCGCCGACGTACTGCCGGCAACTGCCGAGGCGAGCTTCGGTCAGTTCATCGACGTTCGACGGTTGCACGTCGAAGGTGTAACCGTGCGTTTCGAGGAGCCACTTTCGGCCCCACGAACCGCTCGCTAAGATCAGCCGATACGGGAGCGATTGCGCGTTCATTTCCGGAGTGCCTTTTCGAGCGCAGGCCATAAGTGGTCGGGTGATAGTTCACCGAAGCATATCGTACCGCGCGGGCATTGTTTGAGGTAACTGCCCGCACACGGCACCGTCGTTTCCACGGCACGGGCCGTACGGTTCGATGGCCGGTGCCGTGG
>JAYSKW010000006.1:0-3854 GCA_043726085.1 Limnoglobus sp. | reverse complement strand
AGGCGTATCTGTCGCACATCCGTAGCCGCGTGACGCATTTCGATGCACGCGGTTCGATCTTCCCGCAAATTTCGTTCTGCGATTTATGGACGAAACCCGAAGGCGAAAAGCGTCGCCGCTCGCTCGCACTCGACACGTACAACGGCGTGTACGTGACCGCGAACCCGTGGGAATCGGCATTCAGCCCAGACGGCAAAATCCTCTACACGATCTACGCCGGTACGAACGACATGAACGTGTCGCGCGTGTTCGACGACGATTACCGCGAGATCGAATCGGCGGGAATCGTGCGGCTCGGCAAGCACCCGCGTGCCATCGCCGTGCGACCAGACGGCAAGGAAGTGTACGTTTACAACACGCTCGATTATGCGGTGACAATCCACGACGCAAAGATGCGGAAACTCGACAGCGTGACGGTTTGCGAACCGGCGCACACCGCCGAATGGCGACGCGGCAAGGAACTGTTTCAGACTGCCCGCGCCCCGATGGGCCGCACCGGTTGGGTGTCGTGTTCGTCGTGCCACCCCGACGGCATGAGCGACGGCCGCATCTGGCAAAACCCCGAAGGCGACCGCCGCACCACGCACCTGTTCGGCCTCGCGCACACGCATCCGCTACACTGGTCTGCCGACCGCGACGAAGTGCAAGATTTCGAGTACACCGTACGCGGAAAGTTGATGCAAGGTCGCGGCCTCGCCGAGGGGCAAATGAAACCGCGAACGAGTTTCACCGAGTTCGCCGAACTCGAACAGACGACGCGCGGAATGTCGAAAGACCTCGATTCGCTGGCGATTTACACGAATTCGTTCCCGTTCCGGTTATCGCCTCACGCGGCGAGCGAAGGGAAATTAACCGTCGATGCCGAGCGCGGCAAGGCGATCTTCGCGAGTTCGGCCACACAGTGCGCCACCTGCCACAGCGGGGCGTACTTCAGCGATAGCACGCTGGCGAAGCCGTTCCAATTGCACGACATAGGCACCGGCGATGGCCCCCGCGAAAAGATCGGGCCGAAGTTCGACACGCCGACGCTGTTGGGCGTTTACCGCCTCGGGCCGTACCTCCACGATGGCCGCGCGAAGACCTTGCACGAGGTGCTGACGATCCACAACAAGACCGACAAGCACGGCAAAACCAGCCACCTGAAGCCCGCCGAACTCGACGACCTCGTTTCGTTCATGAAGTCGTTGCCGTACGAACAACCACCCGATGAGACGCCGAACACGGTGAAGGATCGCGTCAAGCTGACCTTCCCCAAACCGGCAGTGCGATAGGAGACGAGCGACAGGATTTTTCGCCAACTCCGAATCCGAACATATCAGCCACTACCCGACATATACGACTTGCTATTATCGCTTCGTTCGCGTGTCGGTATTCATCCATAATCTACAAGGTTCATCCATGCCGACGGAAACGATTGAGTTCGATGTTCGTACCGATGAGATGCTCATCAATATGGGACCGCAACATCCGAGTACGCACGGCGTGTTACGATTGGTCATTCGCACCGATGGCGAAGTTGTTCGCGATGTCGTACCTCACCTCGGCTACTTGCATCGTTGTGCGGAGAAAATTGGCGAAAATGTGACGGTCTTGCAATTTATCCCTTACACGGACCGGATGGATTACCTCGCGGCGATGAACATGAATCTCGGCTACTCGTTGACCGTCGAAAAACTGTGTGGGATGGTCATACCCGAAAAGGCACAAGTATTACGCGTATTGATCTGCGAGTTGAACCGCATCGCGTCGCACCTCGTTGGCATGGGCGCGTATGGCTTAGACCTCGGCAGTTTCAGCCCGTTTCTGTATGCGTTTCGCGAACGCGAACATATACTCGATTTATTCGAAGATGCATGTGGCGCGCGACTCACTTATAGTTACCTCACGGTCGGCGGTGCCCACGACGATCTGCCCGATGGCTGGCTCGAACGCTGTCGCAAGTTCCTCGAATACTTCAAGCCGCGCATCCCCGAATATCACGCGATGCTGACGGACAATCATATCTTCGTGAAACGCACGGCCGGCGTCGGCTTACTAGGTCGCGAGATGGCCATTAACTACGGTTGCAGCGGCCCCGTGTTGCGGGCTTCGCTCGACCGATCGAAAGGCGATCCGCTCTGGGATTTGCGCAAAACGGAGCCATATTCCGGGTACGAAAACTACACGTTCGACGTGCCCGTGCCGCCGTTCGACCGCGCGCCGCCGGGCGCGATCATCGGCGATTGTTGGCACCGTTTCTACGTACGAATGCTGGAAGTCGTCGAGAGTATTCGCATCTGCGAACAGGCGATGGAAAAGTATCCGACCGCAACCGGTTCGCACCGGATCGAACCGCCACGCACGCTGACGCCGGGCGAATGTTACCTGGAAACCGAGTGCCCGCGTGGGCAGATGGGCTTCTACATCGTCGGCCGGTCGAGCAAGGAAGCGGTGCCACTGCGGGTCCGTGCTCGCTCGGGTTGCTTCTCGAATCTCAGCGTCGTCGAAGAGCTCTGCCGAGGCTGCCTCGTCGGCGACATCCCCGCCATCCTCGGCAGTTTCGACGTCGTGATGGGTGAAATCGATCGCTGATGAAATAAGCACCTCGGAAGAGGCGTAGGAATAGTGCCCTGCGAACGACATTCCCTTTCGCGGGCGATTGCGGATACTAACCGCATGGATGTTTCCACCGAAGAATTGTTCGACGTCGTCGATGCGGCGGTGCGCGACTTGCTCGCACGCGCGGGGGTCGTCGAGCCGCCGGTCGATGCGCTCTGGATCGCGCAGCGAATCTTTGGCATGAGCATCGTGTACTCCGAGCCGGACGATGGCCTGCCGCCGCAATATGGCGATCCGCCGAAGCGGCGACCGGGGCCGAACAGCATCGTATTACGCGAGGAACAATCGAGCGAAGCCCAACACGGTTTGGCGGCGAAGGCGATCGGCAAACGGCTGTTGCCGGTGATTTTCCCAAAGCTCGGCATCGCGGACGGTACGGAAAATCCCTCGTCGCGAAACGCGCTGGTGGCGTTGGTCGTGCCACGGTTGTTGCTGCCGACGCGCTGGTTCGGCCCCGACGCCCGAAAGTCTGGTTACGATTTGCTCGAAATGAAGGAACGATACTCGAGCGTGGGCTTCGAGCTGATCGCGCACCGCTTTCTTGACGTCGATGACGAACCGTGCGTGATTGCGATCGTCGACGATAACTCGGTCGTGTCGCGGCGTGGGAATCGCTTCCAGGCGACGCGAACCTTGACCCCGGCAGAACGACTCTGTTCGGAGCAAGTCGAAGAAACGAACGACCCGGCACGGGTGCGCAAAGACGACTGGACGGCATGGGGTTGGCCGACCGTTGGCATACCTTTTCGCAGGATCATTTTGCGTGCGGTGCCCGATGAGATATAATGCTCGGAATCGAACCCCGGCGGTCGTCGCAATTTTCGCGTCGACCGCCGGGATTTTTTCCCCATACGTGTAACAGTTTCGGCGGTATACCGCCGAACCGAGACGGTCTTCGGATCGAGGAGTGGCGTCCATGGCCGAACAACGAATCCCCATGACGCGAGCCGGATACGACAAGCTCAAAGCCGAACTGGATCGGCTGCGCGGTCACGAAATGATCGAGATCACGAAGCGCGTGGCCACCGCCCGCGACCTCGGCGACCTCTCCGAAAACGCGGAGTATCATGCGGCGCGCGAAGATCAGGGTCAACTCCAAGCCAAGGTCAACGAGATTGCCGACCGGCTCAATCGCGCGCAGATCCTCGACCCGAGTCTGTTGCCCAAAGACACCGTCGTCTTCGGTAGCAAAGTGAAAGTGCGCGACCTCGAATTCGACGAAGAAGAAACCTTCGAGTTGGTCGGCCCCGGCCAGG
>JAYSKW010000005.1:0-6411 GCA_043726085.1 Limnoglobus sp. | reverse complement strand
TTTTTTCTGTGAACCCACTGGTATTGTAGGTCGGGTCGAAGCTTTGAGAGGCCCGACAGTGCATTCACGCGAGGATTCCGAACCTCCCAGGTTTTTGTCTCGGATACTCTGTCGGGCCTCATCGCAAAGCCTCTTCGACCGCGACCTACGGGTTCTGGAACGTTGGAAATGCAATCGGCCCGTGAACGGTTACGATGCCAACCACCGATCGGAGTTTACCCCATGATCGAGCCACCCGCCGATTCCGGCACCGAGGCCGCGACGCCGGAGCAAAACAAACTCTCGGCGACAATTTCGGTTTCGACGAACGCGCTGCCGCTTCATTTGGGCGAGCGGTACGAATTGCAAGGCATGGTGTTCAACAAGGACCGACCGGCGGACGTGCCGCCGGCAACTGCGGGCGAAGCCGCTCGGCTGCTCCGTAGAAACGGTAGTAACGTCAACAAGAAAGTGCCAGCCCCGAGCAGACCGCGCGACCAACGCTCATTCGATGTCAACTCGTTGCCCGAACGCTCTTCTCTCCCGCATTATTCTTATCCGTTCGGTGACGCAAACGTCGTGATGGCCGAACCTGCGATATTCTCTCCCGTTCTTCGCAAACGGTTACGACATTGTTTATTCCGGTTGAAAACTTTCAGGCCAACCTTCGTTGAATGCATCGATAAGAATCAGGTCGTCAGGTCCGCTCGGCGACCATCCTATATAACCTAGTTAGCAATGTCGGGCCTTCCAAAGCTTCCGACCCGACCTACTAAACCAGTTGTTTCAAAGCATAACGGAATACACGCACGTTTCGGTTTACGACACAAACCGATTTTTCCGCTGCGAACGCAACGAGTTGTTGCTCGAAACGAGTTTTGCGAACCGACCCGAAAACTCATCGTCATTCGACGTATTTTCCGACACACTCGCAAGATCAGTTCTATAGTTCGTCATAAACGCATTCGGTTTCTCGCCGAAAGTACCCACCGTCTCGTCGCGTTTGTTGGGACTATACATGACGTTGCCCACGGGTTTTTCACGCTTTTGTTCTCGCCTCGGCGAAGCTGTTGCCGTTGCGCTCGTCACCAGTCTTGCGATCCTGTTTCAAACCAGCTTGCCGATTACACTCGGGCCTTCTTGGCTGTTGTACTCCGCGTTCGGCGTTCCGTTCGCGGTGGGGTTGGCGTTCGGTCGTCGCGCCGCGATTCCCGTGGCCATCGGCACGCTCGCAGTGGCGATCTTTGCACTGAATCTTACTGATGTTGCGATGTTCCTGGCGGTGGCGATTTCGCTCGTCGAAGTCGGCGTCGCGTCGTTCTGCATCCGTCGTGGTTTGCCGATTACGCCCGACATCAACCACCCACGCGACGTGGCAAAACTGGCAATCTTGTGTGCCATCGCGTCGACGCTTCGCGGCCTGAATGCGGCGCTGTGTGTCGTCGTACTCGGTGGTGATGCCGTCGAAGCCTGTGTCGGCACGATGTCTATCGGCTGGCTCGGGAATTTGTTGCTCGCGCCGATGGTCGTGCTCTGGTTTCGCAACGAATGCATTATGCCGATTTCGCGCTGGCGTTCGATCGAAGCCATCGCGTTATACTTGTTAGTGATGGCGTTTAGCTGGAAGTGGTTTTGCGGCGTCGATCCGAAATCGCTGTCTCTGCCCGTGCCCATCCTGGCGATCATGCTGATGGTCGGCAACTGGGTCGCATTTCGCTTTCATACACGGGGCACGGCCACGCTGCTCTGCATCGTCGCCACCATCATTTCCGTCGGCTGTTTTCTGCGGGGAACGATCGATCCACTGTTGCCACTCAGTGCGGCTCCCGTCGTGCAGTGGCTCTGGCTCGTTGGGATGGGCATCGTCGTCGTTTGTCACTTGATCGTTGCGGCGGCGGCTCGCGATTACCGCATTCGCGAGGAAGAACGCGATGGCTACGCACACGATGCCCACCAACACGCCAAACGCCTCAGCGACGTCAACGCCCGACTCTCGCTGCAATCGCTCGAAATTGCGGATCAGGCGACCGAACTGGAAATTCAACGCGATGGTTTCGCCAAACTCGCCCGCGAACTCGCCGAGAAACGCGCGTGGCTCGAAGGGGTCATCGCCCAGTTGCCCGTCGGTATCCTGCTCGTCGATGGCAATGCCGACGTCGTCGCCCGCAACACGCGATTCAACGAAATGCTCGGGCTGCCCCACGAGCACAAAATCGGCAATTTGACGGAATTCGATGGCTGGGCTTTGCAGAATTCCGAAGGCGAGATGGTGCAATATGCGGACTTCCCGCTCGTTCGCGCCATGACGACCAACGCGACCACGCTGAATATCGACTTGCGAGTCGGTAAATTCGGCGGCGATTGGATCGAAACGGGCGTGAGTGCGGCACCACTTCGCGGCGTCGATGGCGCGACGATGGGCGGCGTGCTCGTCATGCAAGATTTGTCGTCGATGCGGCACGCCGAACGTCGCGCGCTCGACCAGGAAGATCGGCTACGGCTGCTCGAATCGGCGGTGGTCAACGCCCGCGATGCCGTTGTGATTCTCGACGCGGTAACGTGCCCGAATCGCGGTCGACCCGTTCGCTACGTGAATTTGGCATTCACGCAAATTACGGGTTACACTTCCGAAGAAGTCGTGGGACGCTCGTTGCATTTTCTACGCGGCCCGAAGACCGACACGAACACACTCGATGCGGTCCGATCCGCGCTCGACAAATGCGGCACCTTTCGCGGGGAAGTGCTCAACTACTCGAAGTCGGGCGATGAGATTTGGGTGAGCCTCAGCCTCGTACCCGTCTGGGGGAATACTGGCCGATGTACCCACTTCGTCATGATTCAACGCGATATTACCGAACAAAAGAAGACCGAAGAAGCCGTCCGCCGCAGCGAAGAACTCTTCCGCGGCATCTTCGAGACGACCTCCGCCGGCGTCTCGATCACTGGACCCGACAGCCGGTTTACGTCTTGCAATCCTGCGTTTGCCAAACTCATCGGTCGATCGATGGACGAAGTCATCGGCTTGACGGCGGCCGCATTCACGCATCCCGACGACTGGGCGATGCAGCAAGAGTTCATCGCAAAGACGCATTACCGCACCATCGATCGCTATCAAATTCGCAAGCGGTACCTTCGTCCCGATGGTGCCATCATCTGGACGGAACTGTCGTTCACCGCGATCTACAGCCCGACGGGCGAGTACCAATACGGCCTCGGGGTGACGGTCGATGTCACCGCACGTTTGGCACTCGAAGAGCAGTTGCGCCAAGCCCAAAAGATGGAAGCACTCGGACAGTTGGCGGGCGGCGTAGCGCACGACTTCAACAACTTGTTGACCGCAGTGTTAGGCAATCTGGCTCTCGTGCAATTGCAAGAGGGCGATCCGGCGAAAGCATTATTGCACACGGTGGAAGTCGCCGCGAGCCGTGCGGCCGACCTCACGCAAAAGCTACTCGGTTATGCCCGGCGCAATCAGTTGATCTCCGCTCGTGTCCGCCCGGCGGCACTGATCGAGGAAGTCGTCGACATCCTGCGACGAACGCTCGATCCGCGGATCGAAATCCACATGTACCCACAAACCGAAGCCGCGATCTCCGTCGATGCCACACTCATGAATCAGGCGTTGTTCAACCTTTGCCTGAATGCCCGCGACGCGATGCCCGACGGGGGCCGACTGACGCTCGATGCGACGAAAGTCACCATCGATGGCGATTACAATCAACACCCCGACGCCAAGACTGGCGAGTACGTCTGCCTGACGGTATCCGACACAGGCACGGGGATCTCCGACGACGTGAAGCGCCGCATGTACGAGCCATTCTTCACCACCAAAGGCGTGGGGCGCGGCACTGGCCTCGGATTGTCGATGGTGCAAGGGATCTTGAAACAGCACCGCGGCTGGGTGACGTTTGAATCGACGATTGGCGTCGGCACGAAGTTCGATTTGTACCTGCCCGTGGCCCCACAGGAAGCCGTGACGACTGCCAGCGGCCCCACCCGCTTACCTGGCATCGAACAAACTCCACCACCCGTAGCGACGACAGAAATGCACAATTTAGACGGCGCGCAACCCCGCACGATTCTGCTCGTCGACGACGAATCGATGATTCGCTTACTCGGTCGAACGATTCTCGAACAGAAAGGCTACGAGGTTCTCGAAGCCGTCGACGGGGCCGACGCCGTCGATTTGTATTCCCGCGAACGCAGCCGCATCGACCTCGTCATTCTGGACATGACGATGCCGCGAATGTCCGGTCGCGATGCGTTTCAACGAATCACGACCGTCGACCCGAACGCCCGCGTCATCTTCTCCAGCGGTTATACCGTCGACGACCTTTCCGAAATCGACGGCGCGATGGGCATACTCTCGAAGCCCTATCGCCCGAACGACCTACTCGCCGCCGTGCGACAAGCCTTACAAAACGGCCACCCCTCCGCTACAAAAGCACAACCTGTCACAATGCTCGCGTCGTGTCTGTAGAATAATCGTCATGATCTCGCTGACGACCGAAACCATCGACTACACGGCTCTTACCGAATCGGTGCGCGACCCGCATTGCGGCGCGGTGACGCTGTTCCTCGGCACCGTTCGCGATCTCACTGGCGATGTCGTGACGACGCACCTCGATTACGAAGCGTACGCGCCGATGGCGGAGAAACAGCTTGCCGGAGTCGAAGCCGAAGTGCGGCAACAATGGCCCGTCGGCGGTGTGGCGATCGTTCATCGTTTGGGCCGCCTCCACGTGAACGATATCAGCGTGGCAATCGCGGTCAGTTGCCCGCACCGCGATCAATCATTCGCCGCATGCCGGTATGCCATCGACCGCGTCAAAGCGATCGTGCCGATTTGGAAAAAAGACAACGCGCCGGACGGAGCCAGCGACTGGATTCACCCCACCGAAACCCACGCGAGCTAACTGCCATGTCTGCGACCCCATCGAATTTGCCGAAGGTCTATCTCGCCCGCCACGGCGAAACCGAGTGGACGAAAACCGGCCAGCACACGGGCCGAACGGACATCCCGCTGACGCCCGATGGCGAAGACGACGCGAAGCTCATCGGGCGACGCCTCGCACATCTGAGTTTCACCAACGTCATCACCAGTCCGCTTCAACGCGCGAAGCGGACGAGCGAACTGGCGGGCTTCACGGCGACGATCGATGCGGACCTCATGGAGTGGGATTACGGCGACTACGAAGGCAAAAAGACCGTGGACATTCGCAAACTCCACCCCGGCTGGCAGTTGCTCGCCGATGGCGCACCGAACGGCGAAACCGGCGCGCAAGTCGCCTCACGTGCGGATCGCGTAGTGGCACGCTTGAAAGCGATGACTGGCAACGTGCTGGTATTCGCACACGGGCATTACCTGCGCGTGCTCGCGGCCCGTTGGGTCGGTGCGGATGTCTCGTTTGCCGCACACTTATTGCTCGGGACATCGTCGATCAGCGTGCTGTCTTTCGATCACGGGAAACTCGACGAACCGGCTATCATGCTCTGGAACGACGATCGCCACCTGAGCGGAGAAGGCTGCCTGTTGCCCTTGCCCGCCAGCGTAAAGTAACTGCACATGACCGAGAACCTCGTCGATCGATTCGGCCGAATCCACAACAACCTTCGCATCAGCGTGACGGACCGTTGCAACCTGCGCTGCACCTACTGTATGCCCGAAGATGTCACGTTCGTCGATCGCGGCGAACTGCTGACCTTCGAGGAAATCGCCCAGTTTGTGCGCGTGGCGGCACCACTCGGCGTGAACAAAATCCGCCTCACCGGCGGCGAGCCGCTAATGCGGAAGGGCCTCGATAATCTCGTCCGAATGTTGACGCCGATACCGGGCATCACCGATATCGGTCTAACGACTAACGGCTTGTTGCTTGCCGATCAGGCAGAATCGCTATTCACGGCGGGCTTGCGGCGATTGAACGTATCGCTCGATACTCTCGACCCGATTCGATTCCGCGAACTGACTCGCCGCGATGGCGTCGACAAGGTGATTGCCGGGTTACTTGCGGCCAAGGTGGTGGGGTTCGACCCGATCAAGGTGAACGCGGTCGCGATCCGTGGGTTTATCGAACACGATGCGGTCCCGCTCGCACAGTTTTGCCGCGAACATGGCTTCGAGTTGCGCTTCATCGAATATATGCCGATCGGTGCCGAGTCGTGGGAACGCGAAAAGGTCGTCTACGCACACGAGTTACTGGAATGGCTCGAACGCGATGTCGCCCCACTGTCACCGTCGCCGCATTACGACCCGCGTGCCCCGGCGATGGACTTCGACTACGCCGACGGCCAAGGCCGCGTCGGTATCATCGCGTCGCTGTCGCGGCCGTTCTGTCGAAGTTGCAACCGCATCCGTATTACAGCCGACGGTAAACTGCGAAACTGCCTGTTCGCGCTAAACGAAACCGACGTGAAGCCGATGCTGCGCCGCCC
>JAYSKW010000004.1:0-3763 GCA_043726085.1 Limnoglobus sp. | reverse complement strand
TTCGCACGCGACGTCATTCGGTGCGAATTGCAAGTAACGACTCTATTTGAAAGAGTCCGCGAGCCACGTCCGGGTTCGCGTCGGTTAAGGCAAAAGCTTCCACTTCCGCAGTTGGGCTTTCACGTCTTCGGTCCACGGGTAGGCAATCGGCCGTTCGGGTGTCGATGCTTCGACGCCGGGCGAACGCGGCAAACCGGCGACACGGAACGTCGTTCCGTCCTTTATCAGAAGGAAAAGATAGTCGCCGGCAGCCAGATCTCGCGAGCCGTTTACCGGCAGCGGCGTGACGCATTTGTCGACGCGCTCGATGGTGATTACGCCTTGGATTTTGTCTGCATCCAACGAACGAAGTACCTCTTTGACTCGTACTTTCGAGTCGGCGCGTCCGGAGGCATCGAGCGTTACAGTGCCGACCACGACGTGCGTGGCTGCTGTCAGTTGCGCAGATGAAACAATTTGCACCGTGCCCTTTTGCCCGACCGCAACCCCGAGCCAGACGAGCCAGCCGAAAAACAAAACGGCAGCAATAACCAAGCGAATTCGTGCGAAACTCATCGTTCGGTCTTTCGCGAAGGATAGGCATCGGCCGTTAGCTGATAGCCTTCGGTGAGCGCGTTCGGCAAATCGAAAACAGCCCGGAAATCGTTCGGATCATCGCGATCCGAACGACTCAGTTTCTCCGAATCGATCAGCAGAAACACCATTTCGCCGAAATGGTCGGTCGTGTGGATGCCCCATTGTTGGAACACCAGAGGGGCCATCATGCCGAACTGCTTAATTGCAAATTCGCACGCCCCTCGCAGAAGTTCGACACCGTCGACGTGCCGATCATCGTCGCGCTCGTTACCCTCGCGATTTTTCGCTTCTTTGCGACCGAGGCGATCTTGCGTGTACGTCACCGAATCGCAGACGAATTCGTAGGCTTCGCAGGCGAAACGCGGATCGTTCCGGTATAGTTCTAAAATTTTCGGGTCCAAAGTCGCTCCCTCGCGGCAATCGTTCGACTCCACCGTTCTACAACCGCGTCAACACTTCGCTAACGGAAACGGGTAGTCGGCGTCCATCTTCAAACTCGACGAGTAGCCGTTTCGCCAAAATTTCGTGCGCCAACACGCGGCCCTGGCCCTTCGCCGTGACAACTCGCGAACCCACGGGCGGCAGTTCTTTTTGATGTTCCTCATAAACATCTTGTTCGTACCGCAGGCAGCATTTCAGTCGTCCGCAGCGTCCCGTAATTTTATTCGGATCGATGTTCCCACGCTGAAGTTTCGCCATCCGCATTGTCACCACCGGCATCACCGCGAGGTGCGTGTTGCAGCAAACGGGTTTGCCGCAATCGCCGTAATCTGCGAGGATTTTCGCCTCGTCGCGCGGGCCGATTTGTCGCAGTTCGATCCGCGCATAAAACTCGCGCGCCATGCTTTTGACCAACTCTCGGAAATCGACGCGATCCTCGGCAAGGAAGTAGAAAATCGCACGCTCGCCGCCGAAGATTCGCTCGATGTCGACGATCTGCATCGCGAGTTTGTGCTGAATAATCAACCGCTCCGCGATTTCAAAATCGTTGTCGCGGTCGAGTTCGATTGTTTTTAGTTTCTGACGGTCGTTGTCGTTCAACGCTCGCAGAATCTCGCCGCGGATCGGGTCCTTCAGTGCGGCCACGATCTCCGCAGTGGCGGGGCAGAGGATTTCGCCCACTTCAGTGCCGCGTTCGCTGCGAACGATCACGCGATCCGCACGCCGATATTCGACGCCAACGATGGCCCCAAATTCGCCGATTCGGCGCATCGTACCGTGTCGCACCAGGTAACGGAGCGAGGAAGTTTCGTTCATGGGTGGGGAGGCACCGCACGGAGTTCGGGGATGTTCGCCAATCGCGGTTTATAGATGTAACTCGACAACGTCACCGTTTTTTAAGACGTGGTCGCGCCCGACGGTCTGCCCATCGAACGCAGCACTGCCCCAGACGCGGGCGGTCTTGACGCCGTCCTCGAAATCGTTGTGTACGTATCCCGCAAACTCGCTGACCGTCGAACCGTGCGGGCAGGTGAACGGCGAACTCATATCGGGCGGTTTCCCAGGCTGTTTCGTGTAAACCCGCATGACGCCGAGTAGTTCAAAGATCGCTTTGCGTAGCGCCTCGAGGCCCTCGCCGGTCTCGCACGATACGGTTAGGATCGGAAAATGCGTGCCGAGCGTTTCCTTGGCAATTTCGAGGCGGATATCGGCGGCTTCATCGTCGCATTTATTCGCAACCAGCAGCATATTCAGCTGGTAAATCGTCGGATCGTCGTCGTTGGGGCGGCCACTGATGAGCACGCGCCGCGCCTGTTTGAGCCGTTTGAGGGTCGCCACGGTGGCAGCAGGGCCGTCGTCGTCGGAGAGGTCTAAAAACAGCACAGCGGCATCGGCGGCACGGGTCACATCGGTAATGAACGGCTCGTACGCATCGGCCGTTATCGGTGGCAAATCGATCAATTGCACGCGGACATCTTCGTAATCCATCATCCCCGGAATCGGCTCGCGGGTCGTAAACGGGTACGGCGCAACCGTCGGCGTCGCCTTCGTTAACTTCGATAATAACCGCGATTTCCCCGCGTTCGGCGGCCCCAGAAACACCACCTGCCCCGCCCCTTGTGGCGTAATCTTGAACGTGCCTGGCGCAGCCTTCTTCGGCCCGTTCTTCTCTTGTTCGACTTGGTCCGTCAGCTCGCTGATCTTCGTTTTCAGCAACGCCTGAACCTTCTCGCTCGCCTTGTGTTTGGGCAAAATCACCCACATCTCTCGCAGCGCCACGAGCTTTTCTTCGGGCGTACGCCCCTTCTGATAACGCGCTTCGGCATCGTGGTAATGGGGCGGGAGATTGACGGCCATGTGAGTTCTCGATGTCGGAGTAAGGGCACGCCAATTGTTTTACGAGCAATCCGCCTTTACCAACAACTATCCACTACAAACTAACTACTACCGATTTTGTAACGACAATCGTTGGCAGTTGTCAGTGGATCGTTGTGAGTTAAGAAAACGCATTTTCCGCCAATTCGATTTTCTCTAATTGTGCGAACCAGGGTGCGGTTTGCAATTCGCGGATTGCTTCTGCATCGAGCGAGTTGCGACGCAGATTGAGGTGTCGGAGTTGCGTCAGGAATGGCGACTTCACGAGTTGCCGTACACCCTCGGTTTCGATGTGGTTTCCCCAAAGGTTCAGGCTTTCGATGCGGCTGAGGTGTGGGCAAATCGCGAGTTCGTCCATGAACGGCGCGATCGCAACGAGGCGGAGTTCGCGTAACGGCGTGAACCGCAGTAGTTCCGCGCCACGACTGATGAAGCAGCGTCCTGCGAGCGACATGCCTTCGGCGAAGCCATTGCGGAAGATCAGGTCGCGCGCTTCCCACGCAGCGAATGGCAACGACGCAGATGCGGGAACGATGGTGTCCACATCGCCCTCCAATTGCCGCCGAATGAACGCACCGCGTTCGCCGCTGACGAAGTCCGCGTACGCACGTCTTGGCTCTGTTGCGTCGATGTTCTCGAGTATGGCATCGAGCAGTTCGCGTTCTTTCGCCGTCACTTGTGGCAACGGCGAACCGGACAGGTTTTGCACGTCCCGTAGCCGTGGCGCGCGGTACGAAGGTGCCCATGCCATCCGATTGAGATCGCGTTCGGTGGCGATCCCCGGCAGCCGACGTGCGAACGGGTTGGCGTTGGGTGGCGGTGGCATGTATCTTGACGGAAACTAACGCTTCGCCACCGTTCCCGTCAATCG
>JAYSKW010000003.1:0-4279 GCA_043726085.1 Limnoglobus sp. | reverse complement strand
CCGCCATCGAGCCGCAGCAAGATAAACTTCTGGAGCGCGAGCGAACGGTTCAGCAGGTCGATCACTTCGGGGATCGTGTACTTCCGGTTCGGATCGGTCTTGATCGTCAGCGAGCCGGTCGGCTTCACCGTGCCGATATACGCGAGGCCGCTTTCCTTGTGGAACCAGTCCATGACTTGGCTCCAAGGCTTGTCCTCGAACACGAACGATACCGTCTTTTCAGGGGGTTCGACCGGCTTCGCAACGGGAACCGTCGCCGTACTTACGACGGGCGGCTGTGTCGCGGGTGGCGTTATGGGTGCGACCGCAGCGGGTGGCGGTGGCACGGGTGGCGCTTGAGCGAAGGCGGGTGCGGCGATGCCGGCAGCGAGCACCGCCGGCAACCACTTTCGTAGCCGCCAGGTCGGTACGCGGGTCGGCTTCGGCGAGTTTTGATCGATAGGCATGGAATCCCCCAAGAAGTTCGACGGCCGTTTCGCTATCCCCCAACGAACCGACCGTCCCCCGACGCCGATCCGTGCGCGAAATTGTCATCCGTGGAATCTGACGGGGCCGATAACCTAAGCGTACTCGCTACGCAACGGGAACTGGCGATTGTCTGAAATTTTTAATCTTTACGATAGGAAATGTCACGCGATTGGAGGCAGAACTTCTTCTTTGACGAAGCGGTTGAACTTCGGCGAGAACGATGGCTGACGATGTTCCCAGTGCGTGCGAACGTACTTCAAACGGAAGGCCGAACGCATCGATCCGAGCATCGACTGCCAGTAGTCGTCGGGTACTGTGTCGATGATGGAAAGCACTCGCGAGTTGTAAAGCAGGAACGCCTCTTCGTACAAGTTGACGATGCAATTCGCGATGAAACGGTGCGGGTTCGTCTGCGAATGCGGGTCGGTGGGGTCGTCTTCGGCGAGCGTATACTCGTCGCGTTTCATCCGCTCGAACAGGTGCGGATGCTCGGCGAGCTTCAACAATACGCCTTGAAATCGCGAGTAAATCTGGCTGTAGGCACTTGCACGCAGCGACGTGATAACCGCGAATGTGCCGAGCAATCCGCCGGATAGCACGATGATCGTGACGACGCGCAACACGATGTCGGCG
Source organism: Limnoglobus sp. (assembly GCA_043726085.1). Classification (GTDB taxonomy): domain Bacteria; phylum Planctomycetota; class Planctomycetia; order Gemmatales; family Gemmataceae; genus Limnoglobus. Next base: position 3,178 of record JAYSKW010000003.1, on the reverse strand, counting down.
GCATCGTACCAGTCGCGAACCTTGACGGCGGGACCGGCATCGACGCGAGCGATCGAGAGATTAGGTTGTTCGGCAGGCTGCGCGAACAACACCCCGACGCCGAGACCGCAGGCGATGCCGACGGAAAGGATAAAAACGAAGGCGATTTTGCGTTCCAAACTACTTCACTTCCAACTTGAGGTCCGGAACGAGGAACTCCGTCGCGACTTGCTCGGGGCCATTCAGGAGATTGTTCGGCACCTTCACCTCGCCGAGCAACACGCCGGTCGGGTCTTTCATCGCCGGGAGCGGGTCGGATTTCCCGACCGTCAGCCCCGTGGGAATGACGAACGCATCTTCGATCGGTTTTGCCAAAGTACCCGTTCCGAGGCTCGATTGCGTCGGTTCTTTCGAGTTGGCACCGAGGAAGTAAGCGGCGGCCAACGACCCCGCAACCACCGTAACGACCAGTAAAATGCGAACGACTTTCATGCGACTCACCTCCATGTTGGAAGCAAAGTACCGGTTCGCATTCGACGTGTCGAGACAAGTTTTGAATTCGCCGCGACACAGTGCATCGTCGAAAAACTACTCCGCCTTCGCGATGACGATCGTGTGCTTCACGGGCTTGAGTGTCGCACGCACGGCATCGTAGCGTTTCGCGTCGTTCATCCAGAGGCGGTCGCGAACGGTTTCGAGTGCCTTCGCGATTTCGGGATCGCCCTGGGTCATCGCCAGAATGCCACGATGTTGCGTGATGACGCTTTTGATCATGAACGTCTGGAAATTCTGCCGATCCGCAACGGCGGCATCGACCTTCTGGAACGCGGCCGACAGTGGGTGATTCGCAAATTCGGCGGCGAGATTCACACCCGTCTTGAGTTCGGCCTTGGTGAAGGTCTTCGTTTCCTTGCCCCAGGTTACGCTCAACTTGTCGGACTTCGCGCTCGAGACATACAACATGAAGCGGTTGAATTCCTCGTTGAACGGCGCGAATGCGGTGATGCTTCGGGTGCCGTTCGGGTCTTTGTCGTCGCCACTGAACGCAAACGGGAATCGCGTGCTTTCGATTTCAATCGTGCCATCCTTTTCGGACAGTACTTTGTGCCCGCCCGCACCTTTGGCATCGCTACCCATATCGAGGTGAACGCTGCCGAGGTCGCCATCGAGTTGCAGCGATCGCAAGAACGCGAGCGCCATCAGCATTTGCCCGTTCGATGCGGGGTGAAAGCCATCGGCCCCGCACACGTAGTACTTGTCGCCGAGCTTTTCTTGGGCCTTCACCATCGCTACGGTCATCGTGTCGTGGACATTCGCGAATGGCATCTCGTTGTCCTTCGCGATCGACATCGTGATGTCGCGCAGCTTCGCGAGCGTCCCGTTGTACATCTCGGCTTTCGGCGACTTGCCACCCGATTTCTGCTTGTCGAAGAAGTAAGTGTCGACCGCGCCGGGCGAACCGACGACGACGGTAGCGCCCGCCGCCTTGGCTTTCTTGACGATCTCGCGGAGTGGCTTCTCGAACCGCTCGCCGGTCGCCTTGTTGAACGGCGCATAACCGCCGTCGTTCATCCCGTAACAGAGCGTGACGATGTCCGGCTTGAACGGTAACAGGTCGTTGTCCATCCGGGCCAGGAAGCCACCCGCCGTCTCGCCGCTCCAACCGAACTGGAACACGCGAACGTTCAAATCCGGGTAACACGCCGTCAGGTACGACTCGATGAACCGGCTATACAGCTTCTGTTCGGTGATCGAATCGCCGACGATGGCAATCCGGGCACCGGTCTTCACTTCGGCTTTCTTCGCGGGCGCTTGGGCATTCGCCGATGGCGCAAGGAACGCAATTGCCGCGAGCAAGACGAAACGATTCAGGCCACGCATGGGGAAACTCCGCAAAGGATAGGAAAGGTATTGGCAGTTCGGAAGATGATACCCGGAGTGCGAGGCCATTGCCTGCAATTTTCCAAGATATACATCGAGCGGGGTGATTCGATACGTTTTGTTAGCCCGACGCGCCAGCGCGCCAGCGAGGGGAACTCGCGAAAAGGCACGACATCGCAGAAACGATGATAATCTCTCGCTAGCGCGTCGGGCTAACAAAAATGGATTGTGAGCTAAAGTGAAATTGGCCGCGTCATCCGTTTGGGTCGTCGAGTAGCTGTTGCAACCGCTCGCCGAGCGGTGGCGGGAAGCGTGCGGGCCAGGTGGCGTCGATCAGTCCGACGCCGATCATGTCGAGCAAATGCACGCGATCCTTGAGACGCCAGGCGATGAGTTTCATCTTTAACAATGCAGGCAGACTGATGACTTGGAACTCGACGGCGCGTTCGGATTCGTCGATTTCTGGCAACGTGTGAACGTCGTTGGGTCGCACTTTCTCGCCCGCATACAGCAAGTGAATCCCAGAACTCGGCATCGCATCCGGCCCGTCGATAAAAATGTCGATACCAGAGCCAAAATAATGGTAAAAGCCAACCGTTTCGAGCGTTTCTCGCAACGCATCGAAGTCCTCACGGCGAATGAGAATATCGACGTCGCGAGTGTTGCGGACGGCCCCTTCATCGACCCGTGCCACCCACTCGGCCACCGCGTTTCCACCCACGACGGCATAGCGAACGCCAGCGGCATCGAGTGCGCGCGTCGCCCGGCGCATCCGTTCCTTGACCATTTCTGCGGCCATAAGTGCTCTTTCCCAACCGATGAGTGCGATGGTTGCTTCGGCCATATTTGCTCCTCTTAAGGCTTTTGGTTTATGATACACTCCATCTGGAGGAGCCACTCATGATTCGCGTGATGGCAGTCTACGAAAATGGCATCCTGAAACCGTTTGAACCTTTGTCCTTCGCGGAAGGTCAAACCGTCGAGCTAAGTGTGAGTGCGCTGCAACCGCTCGCTCCAATCCGACCACCGACTACCGAAGAAGTGGAGTTCGCAGTTCGAGTCAAATCGGCCAAGACCCTCGAAGAACTTTTCGCGCTAATCGATGCTTCCCCAACGGAACCAACTGGATACGATCTTTGCCATGCACTCGATGAGAACCGCAAGTCTACGGGCGAGCGATTACTTTATCCGAAGCGAATCCGTAGTGACCGTTCACGGGGGCAGATTGCATATTCAACCTTTCAGAACCCGTAGACACAATGGTCGGACCCGTCACACTCGCAGCCGTGGGTTACACTTGAGATCGTCTCGAGTGCAG
>JAYSKW010000002.1:0-7710 GCA_043726085.1 Limnoglobus sp. | reverse complement strand
CGAAGAGCGCAAAGCGGATGCGCTCACCGCCGATCCGCTCGCATTCGAGCCAGAAACCGAACGCGCTGCCGATGAAGACGCCCGTCGCCCGATGCGACTCGCGTTACGCCGTTTGCAACAAATCGTCGATTCGCTAAAAGAGCCTGACAAACCGAAACCGCCGATGGCCCCGGCCCCGCCACCAAAAGACGGAGATGCGAAACCGCCCGCTGCCGAAGGCGCGCCGCCTGGCGATGGCCTGCCCCCGCTCGCGCAACTCAAGGCGCTTCGCGATTGGCAGAAGGAAGTCAATGCGATGACCGAAGAGTTCGCGAAGTCGCACCTCGATGCGGACAAGTGGACTGAAGATGAAGTCGCGGAGTTGAAGAGTCTGGAACAATCGCAGAAGGATATCGCCGAATTATTCGAGCAACTTTCCGCCCAGTTTCAACGCACCGAGGAGCAGCCATGATGCGTTTTATGTGTGCAATTTTCAGCATCGCGGTCAGTACGATGTCGCTGACGGCTGGTATCGCACCGCCGATCCCGCGTGTAATTTTACCCGCGAAGGCACTGCCGAAACCCGAAGCGGACATTGTTCCCGCAGAAGGCGACGATGTCGGCTCGGTAGCGAATCGCATCGTGAAAGGCACTAAGGCCGTCGGCGAAAAACTGTCGGGGCAGGACACCAGCGAGGAAACGCGGAAGGATCAAAAGCAGGTTGCCGACGATATCGACACGCTGATTAAGTTGCTCGAAAATCCGCCACCGATGAATAGTCAGAACCCACCGCCGCCACCCCCACCGATGCCGAACGATGGCCCACCACCGCCACCGAAAAACAAGGGCGAAGGTCAGCCGAAAAGTGGCGAAGGCAATCGGCCACGACGACCTCGCCCACAGGGCGGTAAACCCGAAAAGCCCGAGAACGGACCGATGCCGATGCCCGGTGAGGGTCAACCGCAAGGCGCGAAGCCCGAAAGGCAACCGATGCCGATGAGCGGTGCGGAACCGGGCGACAAAAAAGCCGGAGCGGGTGCACCGATGTTGCCACTGGCGGAAACGATCGCGAAAGATTTTTGGGGCCACCTCCCCGAACAACCGCGGCAAAAGATGATGCAGTTTTTCCGCGAACAATATCTGTCGAAGTACAAGGATCTGTTGCCGCAATACTATTCGGCGATCTCCGAAAAAGACAAGAAGGCGAAGAAGTGAACCCGAACGCCATCACTCGCCGTGGGTTTGCGCGTGCGACATTGCTCGGCAGCGTCGGCGCGACGGTCGCGTTGGTTGGCCACGCGCAAGATGGTGCGATGTCTGCACCCGCGGACCTCGTAACGACCGAAACGCAGACTGCGATCAATCGTGGGCTGGCGTACCTCGCCCGCTCGCAACGCAACGATGGTTCCTACGACGACAACTCGGGGCCGAACGCTGCCATCGTCGGCCTCGCGGGCTTGGCGCTCATGGCGGGCGGGCATCAACCGGGGCGTGGGGAGTACGGCAAAATCGTTAGCCGTGCGATGGATTACCTGCTGATGAAGTCCACTTCGGGTACCCCCGTGGGTTACATCAACGGCGGCGAAAATGCATTTCAGCACGGCGGCGGCATGTATCAGCACGGGTTCGCCACGCTGTTCCTCGCCGAACTTTACGGGATGATGCCGACCGCGAACCGGCAACGGCGGCTCCGCGATGCACTCGAAAAAGCGACGGCCGTCATCGTGCGTTCGCAGAACAAACTCGGCGGTTGGCGGTACGATCCGCGGCCGAGCGAAGCCGATGTCTCGGTGACGGTCGCGCAACTGATGGCGCTACGGGCGGCACGCAATGCGGGGTTGTTCGTGCCGAAGTCGACGATCGATGCGGGCGTGAAATACATCCAGGGGTGCCAACTCGACGATGGCGGTTACACCTACATGGTCGGCACGAACCAGGGTTCGTTGTTCCCCCGTTCGGCGGCGGCATTAGTCGGGTTATTCAGTGCGGGAATCTACGAAGGCGACGTCATCGACCGGAGCGTAAAGTACCTCAAACGGTTCGTGCCAGCACGGCGCGGCTTCAACGACATGGCGAACGAACGCTACTATTATTACGCTCATTATTATGCCGCACTCGCGATGTGGACGGCAGGAGGAACCGCGTGGGCCGAGTGGTTCCCCGCGATTCGCGACGACTTAATCTCACGCTGCCAAGGGCCAGGAAACATCTGGGCCGACTTCGGCCACGGCCCCTCGTACGCCACCGCAATGGCCTGCATCATCTTGCAACTGCCGAACAACTACCTGCCGATTTTGCAGAAGTGAGATCGGGGCGGCAGCTACCGGAATCGTGCCGCAGGTGTTGCAAACCGAAAAGTAAAAGTCAAAGAATCCCCGGTTCGCCACGGTTCACCCCAGGTTATGAAGTATGTTAACGATTGAAGGGAAGCGAACATGGCTCCACGTCGAAATGCTCCGAGTCCGATTTCCGTTGGAGTTAGCGGCAAGAAAAAGATCGCGTTTGGTTGGTACGGCGGGAAGTATTCGCATCTCGACTGGCTTTTGCCATTGTTGCCGAAGTGCCATCATTACTGCGAACCATTCGCGGGTTCGGGTGCGATTTTGCTCAATCGGGAACCATCGCCAGTCGAGACGTACAACGATCTCGATGGCGAAGTGGTGAACTTTTTCCGCATGTTACGTGACAACAAATCCGAACTCACAGAACGAATCGGGTTGACGCCATTCTCGCGGGAAGAGTTCGCACAAGCCTGCGAGATCGACGCAAAATCCGACCCGATGGAACGCGCGCGAAGGTTCTACGTTCGCGCACGGCAAGTCCGCACGGGGCTTGCGCAAACCGCCAGTTTAGGCCGTTGGGCAAACTGCAAGAATACGAGCCGGGCCGGGATGAGTGGCGTCGTGAGTCGTTGGCTCGGCGGCGTCGAAATGTTGCCGGAAATCGCGGATCGGTTGTTGCGCGTGCAGATCGAGAACCGACCCGCTCTGGAAGTAATACGAATCTACGACGCACCCGAAACCTTGATCTATTGCGATCCACCCTACATACATGAAACCCGCGGCGACAGCAAAGCCTACGGGTTTGAAATGACCGACGACGACCACTGCAACCTGGCGAAAGCATTAAACTCAGCAATGGGCCTAGTTGCGATCTCAAATTATGATTGTCCATTGATGGAGGAGTTGTACCGAACCGCAAAATGGTACAAGTCGGTGTCGCCAGAAAAGACAATCCATTCGACGAAAGACAAGCGAACGGAAGTCTTGTGGACGAATTACGACCCGAAAGAACCGAAGCCGCGGCTGCGGGCGAAGAAAGCGAGCCTGTTCGATGAAACCGAATGAGCGTCTGGAAACGCTGCTGGCAAAGGCCGCGAAGAAACTGACTCGACGCGACACGATCAACCCGGAGAACAGCAAGTGCCTCGAATATATCTGCCGGTATATCGATAACCGGGCACCCGTTCGCCTTCTGATCGCTTGCATGTTGGCCAAACTCGACAACTTTCAAATCGATCCGCGCAAACCTTATACAGCCATCGGGGGCGACGACTGCTTTTCCGGCAGAAGTTACGATGAAAATTATGTGACATCCTTCGTCGCGATCCATCGATTGCCTTGCAACTCGACGACTGCGTTTTTAACGCCTGGCTTTCGTAATTTCAATCGCACGCTTAGTACCGATGTCATGCCCGTCGGTCGGCCGAAACTCCTGTATGAAAAACTCTTTCTTTTACTCGAAGCGGTCGCAACCGGGCAAGAATCCGCAACGAACATTTTGACCGATGCTTTTCGAATCTTACTCGAAATGCGTAACGTCCGAATCGAGCAACTGGAATCGCTTCAGGCCTCGCTCAAACAAGAATCTGGTCCGATCGCACTCTCGACGGAAATGATCATCCGTCTGGTGCAACAGCATCTCGCGTGTCGGGGATCCAGTCGTTTACCAGTGTTGCTGATCGCTGCGGCCTACGACGCAGTCGGAGAACGCATCAGAGAAACACGCCGACCATTGCATTCGCACAATGCCGCCGACGAACAAACAGGTGCATTCGGGGATGTCGAAATTCTGGTTGCCAACGAAGAACAGGTTAGGACTGTCTACGAAATGAAGCACAAGCGAGTAACCATCGACGATATCGATCGGGCGATTCAAAAGATTGCTCGCGTGGACGAGAAGATCGACAACTATCTGTTCATTACCACAGACGAAATCGATCATTCGGTAGCCGAATACGCATCGCAGCAGTACGCGAAAATGGGAAGCACCGAAATCGCAATCGTCGATTGCATCGGGTTTCTCAGGCACTTCTTGCACTTTTTCCACCGCAAACGCATCAGTTTCCTCAATGCCTATCAGTCGCTCGTTCTGGCCGACCCCGATAGTTCGGTCAGCGTTCCACTTAAGACTGCGTTGCTATCGCTACGACTCGCGGCAGAGTCGGAAGCATAAACCACAAAAATTGATGGTTCGAGCACCTGGAATGAGCGTTGTGGCGGATTATATCGAAAGTTGCAACTGCTTATTCCGCTGCGGCAGCGACAGTTTTCCCGTAACCCAGCGGGTTTTCGCCAGGTGGGAGTTTCGGTTGCGACCAACGTAGATACACCTCGAGCAATAGCGCCGATGTGAAGATGCCGACGCTGATCCACTGCGAGAGCGTCAGCCCGAAGGCGTAGGTTGGCTCGATGCGAATCGCTTCATTAATGAACCGGTGAATCGCGTAGCAGAGCATCAGGCCGACCATCACTTGCCCATCGTGCCGGCGGAACGTTTGAAACGAAACGAGCAAGAACGTGAGCAAGACCATACTCACCGTTTCGTACACTTGCGTCGGGAAGAACGTCACGGTACGCGGCGTGTACGACACGGGAATCTTCGTGCTACTGCGTTCCACGACGAGTTCGATCGAAGACTTGCCACGCGGCCACGTGCGGATGATTTCCCATAGGCCATCGTGTGAAAACACGGAGACGGTTGGCCGAAGTTTCTCGAGCTTCGCGCGGGTTTGCATCGCGTTCGCCTGCGAGTCGTAGCCCGCAATCACTTCCTTGCCTTCGTCGACGGTATCGCCGGATTCGAGGATTTTGCCGCCGTTTGCGGTGATGATTGCCTCGGCTTCAGCTACCGGTGCGGCGGCCCCTGAGACTTCGAGCACGATGAAGTTCGTCTTGCCGTTGACTTCGATAATCCGGTCGCCGGGCTGTAACCCGGCGGCTTCGGCGGCACTGCCGATCTCGATGGCGGCAATGACCGCGCGCGGGTCGGCGGCATTCAGTGGATCGCGCGGTTTCAGCGAGAAGCCGGTCGTCGTTTGCAGCCCGTGAATCTCGGGCAGGCGGTCTTTCTCGCCGGGAGGGAACGTCACCTGTCGGCGTGCGTGCGAGGCCAACAACGGGAACTGCCCGAGTTGTGCGGAAAGTGGCACGGGTTGGCATTCTTCGCAAGCGACCTGGCCCCAACAACAGCCGTTGAGGTAGCAACCAATGCGCCCGACCGCCATGCCGATGGCAAGCATCGGCGCGACCGCGTCGGCAAGCTGCCAACCGTTGATATTGAGTCGTTTCAGCACATATTTGTAGAAGAGCAGGTAGCCCAGGCCACCGCCGAAGATCGACCCGTAGAACACGATGCCGCCGTTCCAGATCTCGAAGAACGTGACCACTAGCATGAACGGCGACAGGCCCTTGAATTGCTCGTGGTACTGAATCATGTAAACGAGCCGTGCCCCCGCAATGCCGGTCAGGAACAGCAGAATTGCCATGTCTTGCAGGCGATCTTTGGGCAGCCCGACCTTCGCAGCACGGCGACCGCCCCAGATCGTAACGAGGAAAAACGTGAGGAACAGCATCGCGCCGAAGCCATACAGCGGCACGCCATCCGGTGGCCGAAACCCCGACGTGAACGGCAAGTGAAAGAGTATCTGCTGCATGAGACATTCCGCATCGGGAGCACAGGATTCCGATGATCTTCTTACGCGAAATGTACTGTTGCGGCGTCCCCAACGGGTTTACGGCCAACCAAAATCGACGTAAGTCACAATTGCGGACGCTCCAAAACCGTGTTTTTGGGTGTTTTTTGGTCCCAAAATGCCACTTTTGATCGCGAACGACTGATCTGTTTCGAGTAATTTTGCCGTATCCTGAAATCGTGTCGTCGTTTGCGTCGATAGACATTCGATTGGCACTCGCTGAAACTACCGACCGTTTTGCGTCACTTGGAGACCTTTTTGCGTCCGCGCGCGCCCTTTTTGGGTCATTTGGGCGCACTTTTGGGTCATTTAGGCCCACTTCTGAGTACGTCCGTGCAACACCCTAAAAACCGACTTACATCAGATCGCGTTGGATTTTTTGACTGGCCGCGTTCGTGTGGGTGCGCCAGCCGAAGGACAACCGCCAGTCGTGCGACGTACCAGTTGTTATTTCCACGCACGGGATGCCGCTCGCGCGAGTGCGAGTTTCGTTACTTGAGACATGAAGTCGTAATCGAGCGTATCGGCCGTGTCGGTTGCACGATGATAGTGCGGATTGCGAAACTCCGACGTATCCGTCCACATGATCGATGGGATGCCCGCTTTCCAGAACGGCGCGTGATCGCTTCGATTGAGATGTCCGAAGTACTTCTCGATACCGAGGTAAATTTTCAAGGCAATCACAGGGGATTGTGGAACGTAACTCGCTGCGAGCTGGAGCAGATTCTCGGCAATCGCGTTGGACTGCCGGTTCGCGAGAAGTGCGAGAAAGTCGCCGACGTCTGGCGCAGAGACACCCGGTAGACCGGGCGGCAATTTTTGCGAACCCGGGGCACGACAGGTGTAGCCCACCATCTCGAAAATATGGGCTTCTTCGACGGTAACTTGGGATTGTCCTAGATCTGCGACGAACTCGGTACTCCCCAAAAGTCCGTCTTCTTCGCGATTGAAGAGGACGATCATAATCGAGCCGATGTCATTCGCTTCGATGAGCCGCGAGCATTCGAGGCAAACGGCCACAGCACTCGCCTTATCGTCGGCTCCCGGCGTGCCCGGTACGGAATCGTAATGTCCGCCCAACAGGAGAAATGGCCCGTCACCATCGCAGTTTGAAGTGACCACGATGTTGTCGTAGCTTCCTTGCAATCGTGGCGAAAACCCGAAACCTCGCAGCCGCTGGAGTAATAGATCCCTGGCGCGGAGGTTGGCTTTTCGCTCGGCAACATAGTGTCGTGGAAATGCGAGCATCTCCACGTGTTCGCGCAGGTTTTTGGCGGAAACTTCACACAAAAGATCGGCAATGTCTGTAACGATTCGAGTCGATTTGCGATTTTTTGAATGTACGACGCGCATGATCGATTCCTCCAAAAGGCAACCGTCACTGGATTCAGTTCGAGCGTGCCACACACTCCAAGTCGTTGTACGGTAACTGTTCAAGAGGCAGATTGCATTTTCAAACGTTCCAGAAACCGTAGGTCGTGGTCGAAGAGGCTTTGCGATGAGGCCCGACGGAACGTCAACGACAACTACCCGCAAGGTTTGAAATCGTCGCGTGAATGCACTGTCGGGCCTCACAAAGCTTCGACCCGACCTACAATACCAGTGGGTTCTCAGGAAAAACAAAGTACACCGTGAACGATTACGGTAACTGTTCAAGAGGCAGATTGCATATTCAACCTTTCAGAACCCGTAGACACAATGGTCGGACCCGTCACACTCGCAGCCGTGGGTTACACTTGAGATCGTCTCGAGTGCAG
>JAYSKW010000001.1:0-4942 GCA_043726085.1 Limnoglobus sp. | reverse complement strand
CGTCACCCATTTTCGGTGATGGGTGACGCGTACGCGCTCCGCTACGCAAAGCCTGCGCGTCGCGGCTAAACGAAGAGAATGCGTCGCGGTACCTGCAAGCCCGGTCATTCGCCTATGGCGCGTGGCAATGTCACGGAGAAGGTACTTCCTTGGCTGATGGTGCTCGTCACGCGGATGTGGCCGTTCATGACGGCGACGAGGTGCTTGACGATCGACAGGCCGAGGCCGGTGCCGCCGGCGGCGCGGTCTCTCGCTTTGTCCGCGCGGTAGAATCGCTCGAAGATTCGCGGCAAGTCGCGGTCGGAAATTCCGAAGCCGTTATCTTGCACGTCGACTTGCACGTGCGTGGCCGTGACCGTCCAGCGAATCGTGATCCGCCCGCCGTTGTGCGTGTACTTGATTGCGTTATCGACGAGGTTATCGAGCACGTGGTGGAAGGCGTTTTCATCCACCCATGCGGCCACGGATCGCGGCGCGTCGGGCGGGGGCACCTCGATGAGTTGCAGCGTCTTCGCCTCGGCTCGCGTCGATTGGCGTTCGAGGCATTCGGCGATGGCCAAATCGAGCCGCACTTCCACCGGTTCGAGAACCCGATCGCCCGCTTCGATTCGTGCGAGCCGTAGCAAATCGAGGATCAGCGCTTCGAGCCGCGTGGCCTCAATTGCAGCGCGATCGAGGAACGCCACCCGCGCAACCGGGTCGTCGGCCGCGCCGTCTTGTAGCACTTCGATGTTCGAGCGAATGACGGCCAACGGCGTCTTCAATTCGTGCGAAACGTTCGCCACGAATTCTTGTCGCAGTTGCTCCAATCGACGCAGTTCCGTCGTGTCGTGGAGTACCATCACGGCACCCGGCGAGGGTTGCGACCCGATCGTTGGCAGTCGCGAAACGTAAACCGCGAGGCTCTTCGCGCCGGGGCCTTTCCAGTCCAGTTCGCGGCGGTACGGCCCGTTGCTGGCAAGTCCGGTCTCGACGATTTCCTGCACGCCACGTTGCCGCGTCACTTCCCACAACTTCCGTCCGACGATGGTGGCGGGGTCGAATTCGAGCAGCACGCCGGCGCGGTCGTTCGCGAACAACACCCGTTCGTTTTGGTCGAACGCAATCACGCCCTCGATCATGCCAGAAAGGATCGTGCGGAGTTGTTCGCGGTCGTGTTCGAGTTGCTCGAATGTGTCCGCAAGGCGTTCGCTCATGCCGTTGAAGGCGCGCGCCAGTGTGGTGAAATCGCGACCGCCACCGGTGCGAATTTTATGGCCGAGATCGCCGACCGCGATCCGTTCGGCTCCGTTTGTGAGTTCTTCGAGCGGGCGCGTAAACCGTCGTGCGAGGATGTACGCAGGGAGTGCCGCAAGCAGGAAGATACCGACCATCGCCAGCAAGACTTCGCGTGGCTGTGCGTGAAACACGAGCGGCCCCTCGTCGGTTCGCATTACGACGAGGCTCAGCGCCACCGCCGCCACGACGAGCAAAAGATACGTGAGGAATAATCGCCAGAACATGAAGTGAGCGCGGGGTTAGGAGTGTATATCGAATGTTAGTGAATCTGTATGCGGTCAATCGCGCCGTCGCGATTTTCGCGGCCGCGAGTCCTCTTCGTCGTCTTCATCTGCATACTCTTCGCGTTGGCGCGAGGAGGTGCGTCGTTGTGGTTTCGATTTGGCTTTCGCAGAAGAAGAGCCATACTTGTAATTCGCCCAGACCAATCCACCAATTACGAGTGCGAGTACGCACACGACGACGACGAAATTCAAAATGCGATTGTCGTCGGTTGCGTTCGTGCCATTAGCGAGTGCCGGCGCGTTCGCCACGGGTTGAATCGGCTGAATAGCAAGCGGATTGAGGTTCGAGTTCGGGCGAGCAAGGTTCCCATCTCGCACTGTCTCGAGGCCGAGCGATTTCAGGGCGGTCCCGCCAAGTCCGCTCCAATTGGCAGTTAAGACGATACGTTTTCCACGACTCTTAATATTGTTGAAATGGATCGATGTTGTCAGACATTCGACCTGTGGGTCACCGCGATTCGTCACTTGCTTTACCGCTTGAAAATCGATGATACATGGTAATTGGCCGTCGGGTTGATCTGCCAAATTCTGCGTAAGTTGTTGATAGAGTCCTTCGTCGGCATAAAGTGCGATCGCGGACATTCGCGCGTCGTTCCCCGGTGACTTAACGAGCAATTGCACTACGGGGAGTTCGGCTCCATTCCACTGGAATTTCGTCCGTTCTATGTCGAAGAGCAATACGGAATATGCAAACTTCTTGCCTAGAACTTTCGACAAGGGACTCTGAAAGACCATGTAGGAATTTATTTGTGCTTCTAAGCTGCCCATCGGGTAGTTTTCGTACGGCAAGCCTCCTCCCACGAACGGTTTCGCCGCCGGTTTCGGCGGCGTATTGTTGGCCGTCCGCCTGTAAGTCGCCACGACCCGGCCATCGAGTCCGATCAGGCCAATCGCGTCGACTTCAAATAGTTTCCAACTGACGCCGTGAGCGGGGTTTTTCACCCGACCCGTCAACCGAACCGCAATGTGTCTGCCCGCGAACTGTTTCGCGTCCATCTTCGCGTTCAACTCGGCATCGACGACGAAATCCAGATTGTCCGGCTTCGCCTTGAACCGGTTGTAACCGAACAGGCTCGGCCCATCGTCGTAGCGATTGCCACCACCCGTGGTGAGGATGTCTACCGTCATCCCGCGACCGATATAGCTCTGTACATTTTCGTTGAGATCCTCGACGGAAATTTGACCCTGCGGAATCGAGCAAATCATCGTCGCAACGGGTGGCAACTCCTTCCCATCCGGGCCGCGCAACCCTTTGAATCCGGGGTCGGTGATCGGCCTCGGTGCCTCCTGTGGCGGCGAGGGTTCGGACTCGACTTTCGGCTGGAACGCTTCGTATTCCGACGAGAGTTTGATCGGCGTGCTGCGGTTGGTTTTCCCGTCGGCATCGGTCCAGACATACTGCAACCAGAAGTACGGAAATTCCGGTACCGGGAATTCCAACTCGACGAAACTCTCTTCTTTATTCATCTTGTGTAGAATCGACCGAGACTTGTTTAGTTTTGAAATATCGTCCACAGTCTTTTTCGCATCTGATACTGGTGCGATGTGCACTGTCAACTTTTTCATTTTGCCGAGGACGTCTGCGTATTTGACGGCGAGATGGAGCTTGCGCGGCGAGTCGTTGACCCAAGTCGAAACGGGCGGCAGGAAATGAATATCGTAGAGCGCGCGACGCACTTTGACCGTCGGGACTGCGAAACCGATCCCGGCCCCGCGCACGGTACTGACCGCCACGCCGACGAGTTTGCCTTCGTGCGTGACGACCGGCCCACCGCTGTTGCCGGGGTTCAACGCCCCGTTCAACTGCACCGCAGCCATCTCCCCTTTGTCGTCGGTCCGGTTGCTCGACACCGTCGCGCCGCCGATCGAGATTTCCGGGTTCTTGTCGCCACTCGCCAAGCCTTCGCCGAACGGAAAGCCGCAGACGTGTACCGGCGTCGTTTCGGGGAATTCGTCGGCACCGCCGATCGACAGCGGCTCGGGAATCGGCTTGATGGCTTTCACTTTCAGGATCGCAAGATCGTCTTCGACATTCCGGTAAAGTACATCCGCAAACGCGCTCCATTCGCTGTCTTTCGAGCCGCTGTTGAACACGATTTCGATTTTCGGTTTCGCCCACGTGGTGACTCGCCCCGTTCGATCGTCGACCGGTTGCGAGATGACGTGTTCGTTCGTGATGATCAGTCCCGAATCTTTGGTGGCGTGAACGACGAACCCGGAGCCGGTACATCCGATGTCGTCGAAATTCACTTTGACGAAGACCGTCGCCGCCTTGATTTTCTTGAGTTGGCTCGGCGTCAGGGCTTGCGTTTGGCCGAACGCGGAAGTGAACATCGCGGCGTGAACGACCAAAATTGCGAGCAGATAGCGGTACATAACAGCAACCCCGTCGATGGCAACCGATCAATCCAAAAGTGATGGTACCACATCGGAACGGCTCGCGTCACGTGGAATATCCGTTATTTATGTCGCCCTCACTTCGATTCTGCCACCAGATACTTTCGCACGAATGCTTCGTCGAGGGTCACGCCGAGGCCGGGGCGGTCGGGGACTTCGATCCAACCGTCGACCGATTGCACTTTTTCGTGCGTCAATTCGTGCCGCAACGGCGAGTCTTCGACGCAGTCCTCGAAGAGGAACGCACCTTTGCACGTACTCAGCCAGTGCAGGCTCGCGGCGACGGTCAGCGGGCTGGTGTAACAGTGGTTGCAGAGGCGCGCGCCGATCTCTTCGACGCGGGCACGGATAAATGCGGCATCGGTGAAGCCGCACCGCGACAAATCGACCTGGTAGACATCGAGCGCACGCCGGTCGATGAACGGCCGGAACGACTCGCGACCGCACTCCCCTTCCCCGGCCGCAATCGGGATCGGCGAGCGATCCCGTAGCCAGACGTACCCTTCGATGTCGTCTTCTTGCAGTGGTTCCTCGAACCATTCGGGCGTGTACTCGGCGAAGGCGTGTGCCCGCCGCAGTGCCGTTCGCGCGTCGTACACGCACCCCGCGTCGATCAGCAAGTCGGCCTTCCCAAGCCCCTCGCGTGCCCCTTTCACGAGGTCGATGTCCACCGCCTCCGACGTGCCCATCGGCTCCCAACCGAACTTCACGGCCGTGTAACCGGCATCGACCCATTTGCGAGCAATGTCGCCGGTTTCCTTGCCATCGCGGCCGAACAAGATCGAGGCATACCCACGCAGTTTATCGTGATGCTTCCCGCCGAGCAGGCGGTGGATCGGCTGGCCGAACGCCTTGCCTTTCAAGTCCCACAGTGCCATGTCGATGGCCGCCATCGCCGTGATGCCGACGCCCTTACGGCCGAAGTACATCGTGCGGCGATGCATCTTCTGCCAAAGGCGTTCGGTATCGAGCGGGTTTTCGCC